>CAZOPS010000026.1:0-10143 GCA_964581885.1 uncultured Candidatus Saccharibacteria bacterium
TTTGGATTGCGGTTGTGTGGCTTTTTGATTTTGAGGGGAGGGTTTCGGTGGGTGTTGGGCTGGGGTTTCTTGTGCTTTGTCCCTTCCTTTTGATTTTTAAGGCCGAGTTTATTGCGGAAAAGGCCGCAGTTTGGGCGTATATGTTTTTGCTTGTGGGAGTAATCCATGAAGTTATCGAATATAGGCGTGAAGAACACGGGTTAAACAGATCTGAGAACACAGATGATACAGATGGGGAATAGGAGTGGTGAATTACAAATTACAAATTTTAAATTTTCAATTTTCAATCTAAGAGGGTAAGAATAATGAATAGAGAATAAGGGATAGGAGACAAGAAATACCAAATAACAAATAACAAATGCCAAATATTAATATTAAGATTAAACCTTTTACATTTTTTTAACTAGTTGCCAGTTACTAATTTCTAATTAAAAATTACGTAGAGAAGCGACGATCGTCGGTGTTTTTCGTAAAAAAAAATACTGAGATCTGGTAGCTGAAAGCGGACTAAATACTAATCCGCCTCCGTCGGTTGACGGATGGTGGACGGATATCGGATAACGTGTAACGAATTACTAACTATTAACTACCAAACAAATTAATGAGCTCGCAATTCAAAAAAACACTCTTTTTTATTTCCATTTTTGCTGCAATTTTTCTTTTCTATTTCTCCCCACTACTTTTCAATGTTTTTGGTTCGCGCACACTCGGTTATTGGGGAGATAAGATAGGTGTTATTGCTAGGCTAGAGGAGGGTTATGTTGGGTTTTTAAACCAGCCTCTTTTACGGTTGGCGCTTATGGCTTTGCAGCCTTTTCTTTCTCCTTTTGGAAGTTATAATTTTTTAGTGCTACTTAGTTTTCCTTTAGCTTGCTTTTTTTCTTACCGATTTTTTTGCCGGTTTTTTGATTCGTTCCTCGCGTTTGCGTTGAGTTTGGTTTTTACTTTTGCCCCGTACCATTTTTACAAAAGCTATAACCACTTAGACCTTGCTCAGGTTTGGGTTTTCCCACTTTTCTTTTCTGCGCTTTTGGACTTTGATAGTGAAAAAAGCAAAGCAAATATTTTAAAGTTGGCTGGTGTGATGGCAGTTACAACGCTGATCTCTAACTATTATGGGTACTTTACCCTGCTAATTATAGCTTTACATTTCGTATTTAGTTTTGTGCGGGAAAGTTATGTAAAAGATGAAGACTCGGTTAAAACTAACGCTAATCAACGCAAATTGCATGCGAATCCACGCGAAAAAGGAAAGCCAGAGGCGGATAACGGCGTGCGGGGTGCGGAAGGCGGGTTACAAATTACCAGTTACTTGTTATTAGTTACTAGTTACCTTTTGTTTACCGTGCCCTTCGTTCTACCTTATATTCGGGGGGTTTATTTTGGTGATGTAGGTGAAAGTGTGGAGGTTGCAAAAGTTTCTGAGGGGGTAGCAAAGCGAGATGTTACGGATTTTGTGGCTTTTTCCGCTCGGCCTCGGTATTACATTGTGCCTTCTGTTGATCATCCTGTGTTTGGCAACTTAGCGCAGTCAATTCACAACTGGTTTGAAAGTACGGGATATTTTCTTTTTGACGACTTTTTTTGGGAGGAACATTCTGCCATTTTTTTAGGCTGTATAAATTTACTACTTGCTGGGTATGCTGTTTGGATTGCGTTTAGATTAAATAGGAAAAAAATTGGCAGAATTACCAATTACCAATTACCAATTTTCAATAAAAGGCGGAACGGCGAAATTACTAGTTGCCAGTTACCAGTTACTAGTTACTACATTCGTCTTTTCTTTTGGCTCGGGGTGGGAATTTTTATTCTTTCCCTGCCTCCTATCATTTCTGTTTCTGGATTTAGAATTTATTTGCCATCTTACCTAATGATGAGAGCATTTCCTATGTTTAGGACCCTTTCACGGTTAGGTTTGCCTCTTCTCCTTTGTGTTCTTATTCTCACCGGTTATGGAATAAAATTTTTAAGACAAAGGTTGAACCTTTCTGGTACTAGTTACTTGTTGCTAGTTACCAGTTACTGCTTCTTAGCACTGTTCGAATTTTACCTTCCGCTCGAAATAAAGGAAGTTCCGCCCAGGGACTCTAGTCAGTACAGGGGTATTTTGGAGAAGGGTATAAGAAAAAGCGAGAAAGAAATAGAAAATAATAGATAGTAGATACTAAATACTAAATACTAAATACTAAATATTAAATACTGGTACAAGCTGTTTATTGGCGGGTTACTTTCCAAATTTAGATGTGGCAGACGTGGGGTCTAAGGATTTGCTAATATATGCACAATGCGGGATTCACATAAAGTTTTTTTATTACTTTGTTTTTTTACAGCACTACGGATAGCTCTTTTTAATATTAATGCTGCTGAGTGGGGAGACGCATACCAAGTTCTCAGCACTGCAAAAAATATTTCTGAGTTATCTTTTCCTTTAGAAAAAACCCAGTTACCGCTTTTTCCTGCTATTATTGCTCCCTTTCTTTTTGTTTTTGAACCTCTGATGGCTGGCCGTTTGGTGGCTGCTTTGGCTTCCTTTGCTGTTTTAATTCTTTCATATGAGGTTTCCAAAAAGATTTTTCCTGAACGAGACTTTCATATTTGGGTACCTGTTCTTTTAGCTATATCTCCTGTTTTCTTTTATTGGTCGCTGCGGATAACAGCAATTACAGTTTTTACTGCCCTAATTCTTTTAGCTTTTTACTTATTTTATGATTGGCGGGTTGAACTGGTTCCTAGATTAATTAAAGATGATCCTCCTCTTCTTAATTATATTTTTATTGGGCTTGTTATTGGCTTGTCTTGTCTTACTCGGCGGGAGGGGTTTTTGCTTTTTCCAGCTTTCCTCCTCTATTTTCTTATTCAAAAGCGTTGGGTAGAAACTGTGCTTTTTACTTTTGCCTGGGCAGTTGTAGTTTTGCCTTTGTTTGTTGGAGGGAGTTTTATTTTTGCAAATTTTTCTCTTAATACTTATCTTGGAGAAATTTTTAGCTATCAGATTTTGAATTGGGAGTGGCTTAGGTTTTTTATTCTTTCTTATCTTTTCCTATTTATATTCCCTCCTTTCTTTGTTTTTGTTTATAAAGGCGTTTTTTCCTTTTTTGAGGGTACGCGAGATTTGCTGGTGCATCTTCCGCTTTTTGCTTTTATTTCCCTTCTGGAAATTTTGGTTCTTTTGATTTGGACTTCTTCTGTTCCTCTTGTTTTTGTTCCTCTAATACCGCTAATCTTGCCCTTCTTTTTAGAGGGAGTGGAGAATATTTTTGAACGTTATGATGGAGTTGTATTTAGGACTTGTATTCTGGTGCCTTGGTTTTTTGTTAGTTTGGGCTTATTTGTGTTGTATGTGGTTGGGCAGTATTATGTGCGTGCTTATTTTCTTGTTCTTTCTCGTGGTGGGCTGGCACTTGTTCTTGCTTTTTCTGTTTTGGCTCTGATTTCTCTCTTTATCCACAACAGTGAAAAGGGACGGAATCTTTTCTTTGCTTCTTTAGTTGCAGTTTTATTAGCTGCTTCTTTTGTTGTGATTGGGAATCAGCGTCAAGTTTATTCAACTGTAGAAAGCTTAGCTAGAAAGGCTCAAAATTTGGAGGGGAAAGTTGCGTACTTTGACGAAACTGGGGTTTCTCAGTGGTATCTAAATGTTCTTAGTGATAAGGGTGTTTATTATAGCGAGGAGAAGAGTTTTTCTGAGGCAGAACAATGGGAGTGGTTGCAGGAGAATAATGTTAGTTATCTTTTGTGGACCACAGAGTATAATTGGGGGGCAATTTTAGATGTGCAAGAGGAGGATGATTTTGAAGATAGGTTTGAATTAGTAGAAGCTCACTCTGTTGAAATTAAAGATTTTATTGATGGGTATTTGATTGAGAAAGGTATTTTAGCGGAGAGAGAATACCCAAAGCTTAGAAGCGAACTATATAAAATCACGCACAATTAAATTAGCTAGACAATCAAGTTAGCTAGGCAATTAAATTAGCCAGGCAATTAAGTTAGCTGGGCAATTAAGTTAGCTAGGATTGAATTAACTACTAATAATTCCAAACTCACTATTTGCAACGTATAACATGCAACATATAGCATGCAGCGTGTAGCGTACAGCATGCAGCATGCAGCGTGTAGCGTGCAGCATGCAATGTGCAACATGTTGCATGCTGCATATAACGTATAACGTGCAACGTGTAGCGAATTACAAATTACCAAGTTTAAATTACAAATTACCAAGTTTAAATTACAAATTACAAATTTTAAATTTTAAATTACTAATTACTAATTGCTAGTTGCTAATTACTAACAACTATTATTTTATGATTGATCTTTCTGTTGTGATTCCTGTTTACAATGAAGAAGAAACTATTGAAGAAGTTATTCGTAGGGTCCAGAAGTTACCGTTGGAAAAAGAAATTATTTTGGTTGATGATAATTCCAGTGATGGTTCAACAACAATTTTAAAAAAATACCAGAGGGAAGAAAATATGAAGGTTGTGTTTTTTTCTGAAAATAGGGGAAAGGGCGCAGCTCTTAGGGAGGGCTTTAAACATGTTTCTGGTTTATATACAGTGGTACAAGATGGGGATTTGGAATATAATCCTGAGGATTTGGTAAAGATGTATAAGGTTGCGGAGGAAAAAGATGCGAAGGTAGTTTACGGAAACCGTTTTTGGAAGGGAGGAAAACCAAAGGGTATGGCGTGGGGAAATTATATTTTTAATTTAATTTTGGCTCGGCTGGCTACTGTTTTGTATGGCCAAAAAATTAGCGACGCTGCGACCTGTTACAAAATGTTTAAGACAGATTTCTTAAAAAGATTGTCTTTGGAATGTGAGGGTTTTGAGTTCTGTTCTGAGGTTACTGCCAAGTCACGACTGCGTGGAGAAAGGATTTTTGAGGTTCCTGTTTCTTATACGCCCCGAACTTTGCAGGAAGGAAAAAAGATTCGTCCGTGGCATGCCCTTGATTTTTTTTGGGCATTATTGAAATATAGATTATGAGACTAGTAACTCGCAATTGGTAACTAGCAACTAAATACTGATTACTAAACACTGCATGAGATAGTGGACTATAACCAAAAGACTTTTTTATTAACAGGACTTATTTTTTTGATTTTCTTTATTCCTCGTGTTTTTTCTTTGGGTCAGAGTATGGTTTCAGATGGTGGCGCCCGGTTTTGGCAACCTCGATCACGCACTTTTCGGCAAGCTGTGTTGGAAGGGGACTGGGAAAAAACTTATCGCAAGTACCATCCGGGAGTTACTGTTATGTGGCTTTCTGGCTTTTCCGAGCACTTATTTGAAAAAGTAGCTGAGTTTAAGCTAGGTCGTAATTTGCGAAACGAGCCCCGGTACGAACCATATAGGCAAATTGCCTTAAAGCTGCCTTTGGTTTTTGTTATTTCTGCAGTTGGAGCTTTGTGTTTTTATTTATTTAGTAAAGTGGTTAATCCCGGGTTTGCCTTTTTAGCATTACTCTTCCTTTCTTTGGAGCCGTTTTTTCTTGGAATTAGTAGATATGTTCATGTTTCTGCATTAGTAGGAATATTGCCCTTGGCTGTGCTGGCTGCTGCTTATGTTTATTTAAAAACCAGAAAGTTATCCTACCTTGTTTTGGCAGGTATATTTTTTGGTTTTTCAGTGCTGACCAAGATTGTTGGCATGGTAGCAGGCGTTTCTGTTTTTGTTCTTTTCTTGGTCGAACAAAAATTTTGGAAATATATAAAAAAGTGGAGTTTTTGGAAGCAATATTTTCTTGAGATGCTAGTTTTTGGTTGTACTGGGTTTTTAGCTTTCTTTCTTTGTTTTCCAGCTATGTGGGTAGATGTGGTTGGAGTGTGCCGTCGGATAATTAATGAGGGGGCAATGGGTGTGGCCTTTAGTGGAATCCGTCCTGATATGATTGTGGATTCTGATTTTACCTATTATTTGGAAATTTTTGTTTTCCGATCAACTCCTGTAGCTGTTATCTTTTTCTTTTTAGCTTTCTACTACTTTTTTAGTGCAGAGGATACTGAAGAAAAGAAGGCTTCTCTTGCTTCTTTGATCTTTTTTGCTGTGACTTGGATTGCACTTTCTTATCCTTCAAAATTAAAAGATCGTTATTTGGTTGATCTTTATCCCTATACTTCTGTTTTATCTGCTTATGGATTTTGGGAATTTACTAAGAATTGGAAAAGATCTTTTAAAATTGCGCTTGGTGTGGTTTTTGTTTTGTTTTATATTTCTATTTTTGTGCGGTATCATCCTGAATATTCTTTTTATTATAACGATGCTCTTGGTGGTGCAGCTGGGCGCGAGGAGCTTGGCCTTTCTGTTAAAAACCGCGGTGAATATTATGCTCAAGCTGCTCTTTACCTTAACTCCCTAGCGCCGGAGCCTGAAATTTGTAACAAGAATGCTATTGTTCTTGATCGGGAAAGAATACCCAGTTTTAAAGATCACTTTATGGGTAAAACTTTTCCAGATTATAGTATGATGCCAAAGGGGTATCACGCTCACTTTTTTGTAACTGATAATAGGTATTTGTCGCAGGTGCCGGAGACTTGTTCATTGATTAAAGAATTCGGACCGCTTATTTATCCTCAGTATACTGCGTTGTATGTGTATGATTGCAATAAGACAGTAGATAACACTTATGCTGACTGAATTTGAGAATCTAAAATCTTTTTTAAGGAAAAACTGGGTACTTATTTTGGCTGTTTTTCTAATCTTTTTTGTTCCGCGAGTTTTGTCTTTGGGTTGGGATCTTACTAGTTACGATGTTCGTTATTGGCGACCGCGGCTCTGGAATTTTTGGGAAGCTTTGGAAAGTGGGGAGTTAGCTAAGACTTACCAACGATATCATCCTGGTGTAACTGTAATGTGGCTTTCCGGAGCTGCGGAGCGTGTTTTTGACATTTTTGGAGAAAAAGTTACGGGGCACAGCTTGCGCTTTCTTCCCGAATGGTACCCCCACCGGCATTTTGCAGCTAAGTTCCCTCTAGTATTTGTTATTTCTGGTTTGGGGGCCTATTGCTATTTTGTTCTAAAAAAAGTTACGAATAGTTTTTATGCTTTTATTTTTTCTATTTTGCTTTCTTTTGAGCCTTTCTTTCTTGGCGTTAGCCGCTATTTGCACGTTTCTGTTTTGACTTCTATGTTTATGTTTAGTTCTTTTCTCACTTTGTACCTTTATGTTTTTGAGAAGAAGCGCCGGCAATCTGTTCTTTCCTCCGTTTTTTTGGGCTTCGCAGTTTTAACTAAAGTTAATGGTGCGATGGTAGCTTTTCCTAATGCTGTGTTACTTTTCTGTTCTTGTTTTGGTTCTTTTGAAGAAATTAAAAATTTTACAAAGTGGAAAAGCTTTTTAACTCGCAGTCTTGTTTATACTGGTATTTCAGTTTTTGTGTTTTTTGCTTTTTGGCCAGCAATGTGGGTGCGCCCAGTCAAGGTTATTGAGGATATAATAAGCGGCGGACTTAGGGGAACTGCTTTTGAAAGTGCTGGTGCCGCTATGCTTTCTCCAAGCCGTTATTTTTATTACTTTGAAGCATTCTTCTTGCGCTCTTTACCCACAACTGTTTTCTTGTTTATTAGTGCTGTTCCCTTGGTATTTATTGAAAAGTCAAAAAAGATGAAGAAGTTCTTGTTGGCGTCAGTGCCGCTTTTTTTCTTTACCTGGCTGTTTTTGTCAATACCTACTAAGACTAAAGATCGTTATTTAATTATTATGTACCCAGCATTTTTTGTTTATGTTAGTTTTGCTTTGTATAGAATAGTAAAAATGGTACCGAAACGAGCTGCAATTATAATTTTAATTCTCTTGGGATCTTATTATGGTTTGACAATTTATAGGTATCACCCCCAATATTCTTTTTATTGGAATGATGCTATTGGTGGTGCTCAGGGGATAAAAGATTTTGGACTTCCTACCATTCTTCGGGGCGAGTATTTTGCTCCAGCAGCGCTTTACTTAAATAGGTATGATTCCGATGTTCGTAATAAAAATGTTGTAGTTGTGGATAAGTCGCAGGCAGATTCATTTCGTTGGTATTTTTATGGCAAGACTTTTACCGGACCTTTGGAAATGCCGGATGGTTACCATGCTCATTATTTTGTTACCACTCCAAAATATTTAGATCAAATACCAGAAGTGTGTAGGTTTGTTAAATCTTTTGGTGTGCGAGCACCTAACCCTTATGAAGAAGCTTTGATTTTTGATTGCGAACGACATATTGATAATACTTACGATAAAGTTAGTAATTAGCTAAATTTTTACTTTACCCCTCTTTTATTCTTATAGTAAATAAAGGTAGACTTTCAGCTACAGTTGTCTTATAATATTTCTGTCTGGGTGGCTTTTTGTATATAATCTGAGGGGGGATGTACGTATGGATATCAAAACCGTAGGGGATCTAAGTGTTTTTTTGGCAACTCTGGAAAGGAGGAGAGCTACCGGGCTTTCCGAGGGTTGCGCGCTCCTTATTATGCACTGCATTGTGGAACTTCAGAATGAACGGCCCAGGAAGTTCAGAAGTTCTAGAAGTCTTAGGAGTGTTCTGGGTGAGCTCAGGAACTGTGTTTCTGGGACTTTAAAGGAGGGTTCGGAACGAGAGCTATTGTTAGCTAAAACTCTTTCTGGCGGCCGGGATTTAGAGGAAGAAGCTCTCCAATTCCTAGACGTGCTTGTTAGCTAAGGAGGAGTTCATATGGTTCTCATGGAGGAGACGTTGCACAATATTTTTTTGAACGTGCGGCTCGCGTACGGGTCACCCAAGAGTGAGTAAATTACGGGGAAGCCATTGTTGTGCCGGAGTTTTGAGCTTTCGCGCTTAGGGCTCCGGCCCTTTTTATTTGCAGATTAATCTACCCTCAGGATAAAGTTCTTCTTTACCAAAGATTTTAGTCACTGGCTGATTAGCAATGAAATGACTTTCAAGTTCTACGTAGCCGTTTGGGGTTTGGTCTAAATTTTCGTAACACCAGCTGACAGGAGCTTTGACAATGATTATGTTGTCTGGGGTGTTTTCAAAAACCTGTTCTTGGTCCGCAACCGGCTCTTTTGGTATATAGAAAGCTGGGATGCGTGCTTTTTCATTAGTGCTGTAGCTTCCTATTAGACAGTTTTTCTCGTAAAGATCAGCAATTTTTTCCCAACCTCTTCTGTGTGGAAAACCAAAAATTCCCTGGACTTTGTTAGCCACATTTTTGTCAATTTCTATCATTTCCCGGCCAAAGACTTGTTTATTACCCCAAATGTATTCGGGTGTTTTCTCAACGAAAATCTTGTTGTTGTAGGTTAGAGAAAGGGTTATTGTATAGATAAATAAGATAGCAAACCCAAGGTTCATGGCACTGGTTACTAGTGGATTTTTGCTGATTGCCTTTTTTCCCTTTTCGAGCGAATCCTTGAGAGAGAAATCACAAGAGGATTTCCCCTTTCCTATTTTGGTTTCTCCCCTCCCGACTTGTCGGGAGGATCGAAACGGGTCTAAGAGTGTAATTATTCTCGAAATCGTATAACCAGAAAGAATAAACATCGGAATGAAGATAATGTATACGTGCGTGCGGGGGGTTTTGTTAAAAAAGAGGTAGAAACAGGAAGATGCTAAAAACCAAGTAAATAAGCTGGCCTTGATTTTGTCAACGCTTTGTGCAAAGAACAACACCGCTAGCGTGAACAATGTTAGTGTATAAAACATCAACGTCGAACCTCGTGGTTTAATCCACTGTGTAGAAAACCAAAAGGTGAAGATAAATGTAACTGGTAATAAGTAACTGGTAACTAGTAAAAACAAATTCCATAGGTTACTCCTTCTGGTCCTTTCATTCGGTTTACGGATTACGGATAACGAATTACGGATTACTGGTTTCAATATGAAGTATAACGAGAGGCACGAGAGAATCACCAACGCAAAGATTAACTCTTTTGGCATGTAGAATTTCATAAGTATTTTGCTGTAAAGTGTGCGAGGCATAAAGCCCCCACCAAGGACACGCCGCTGGAGGTAGTTAGAAGTATCTCTTGCAGTGGAGTTTAGAAAGAAGGGAATGTAAAATGCTCCTGTTAAAGTTATAAATGGAAGAAAAAAAGCAATAGCTTTTTTCAGTGCGCCTTTTGTGATTTTAAATTCCTGCCTTGCCGGCAGGCAGGTTAAATTTTGAATTTTAAATAAAG
>CAZOPS010000027.1:0-9129 GCA_964581885.1 uncultured Candidatus Saccharibacteria bacterium
TAAAAAGAAGACAAAGATATATGAAAGGCAATCTTTCTAAAAATAAGAAATTTCTAATAGTAGATGGGAGCCATTACTTGTATAGGTCCTATTATGGTGTTCCAGCTAGTGCTAGACTTCCCAATGGTTTGCAGGTCAATGCCGTATACGGCTTTATGGCTTATGTAAGAAAAGTTGTGCAGGCGGTGGAGCCGTCGAATGTACTAACGGTATTTGATTCAGAAACCGGTATTAGTAGTAAAGTTGAGGAAAAAGATTCCTACAAGGCTGATAGGTCGTACGAGGATGTGGGGATGTATGAGCAGCTCCCATTAATAAAAAAGATTTTAGATTACTTGGGAATGCAATATGTGGAGCCCCCCAATTATGAAGCAGATGATTACATTGGAGCTTTAGCTTGCTCTTGCGCAGAAGATAATTTGATTTCCTATATCTTTTCTAACGATGCGGATTTCTTTCAAATTATTGGTCCCAATATCTACGTTGTGAAGATGGGTCATAAGTTGCCAGAAATAATAGATCGGGATGTTTTCGAAGAGAAGTACAATTTTCCTACCAGCTTATATTTAGATTATCTCTCTTTTAAAGGAGATTCTTCCGATAATGTGCCGGGTATCAGAGGTATTGGCCACAAAACGGCTCAGTATTTAGTTAAAAACTTTGGAACGATCGAAAATGTATTCGCTAATTTAAATCTAATTGATAGGAAAAGAGTTAGGAACCTTCTAGAGAAAAATAAGAAATTAGTGGAAAGCAACAAAGCGTTTTTAAAGATAAAAACGGATATAAACATACGGAAAGAATTAATACAAGATCAAAGTAGCATTTCGTTTCACGAGTTAGAAAAATCTTCGAATTATTTGCTAGAGAAAATCGGCGTTTCTACAAAGTGAAACTTCAAGTTATTGATAACGAAAAAGATTTTAAAGAAATACAACCATTATGGAATGAACTTTATAGAAGTTTAAGTTTTTCCACTCCATTCCAAAGCTGGGCTTGGAATTTCTTTTATTGGAAATATTTCGAAGGAAGTAAGAAGTTACAGCTATTAGTTATTCGAAGGGAGTCTCAGTTGGTTGGTATACTCCCCTTATGGATAAGGACTAACCAAGGTTTAAAGATAGTGGAGCCCGTCGGCACACGGGGTACAGATTATATTCACCTTTTGTTAGTAGAGAAAAATATTAAAGAATCTCTTGCTAGCTTTTTAGATTGGGTTTGGGAAACAGATCTTGACATATTAAATTTGGAGGATATTCCGGAATCTTCTTTAGTTCTCGAGGCGTTAGTCAACCTTTTAGAGGAGCGCAGCATTCCGTTCTCCTACAGACCCGATTACTGCATCTGTTACCATATAAAACTACCTTCAAGCTGGGAAGAATATTTAGATTTATTATCGAAGCGAAGGAGAAAGGATACTTTGTACTATCGAAGGTACGTTAACCGTCATTGCAAAGAAGTTTCCTTTGTGCAGAGAAACATAAGTGAGTTAAAGTACCATTTTGAACTTCACCAGAAATCTCGCAAAATAAAGAATGATAAGGGTGCCTATGCTACCCAGGAGGCACGCCAGTTTATTAAAGATTTCATTAGCTGTATATCTTGTGAGGACGAACTCGAACCTTATTTGCTTTTTCTTTCCCTGAACAATGATTATGCCTCGACCATTTTGGGCATAGAAACAAGGGGCGTAAGATACGATCTTACTATTGGTTACGATCCGCTTTACAGTAGATACAGACCGGGAACCTTACTTTATGGTTTTGATATCGAAGATTGCATTAAACGTGGTGTTTCTAAGTACGATTTATCGCGTGGTCCCGATCCCTACAAGCTTGCTTTGGGGGCGGAAAGAAAAAATAATACTCGTTTAATTATTTCCCGTTCTAAAGAAGCTATCGAGAAGTATTTGGAGAATCAGAAAGTGCTTTGGAAAGGTAAAGATTATGCGCCCACAGCGCACTAAACAATTTCAAGTATATCGTTAATGTAAAGCTTAATAATTTTATTCATATCAAAATTCTTATTTATATAGTCGCGCGCTTTGTAACTCAGTTTCTTATATTTTTTTTGGTTCTTTAGGAGCTCGGTTATAGATTCGCAAAAGCATTGCGAGTTATCCAATATTACACATTTTTCTATTTCTTTTTTGTGCCCGCGGATACCTACTTTGTTTGCCACAGTAGGTATACCTGCGGCCATGTAATCCAATACTTTTAAGCTTATTCCCGAACCATATGTGGGACAGGCAAAAGCTAGTTCGTAACTCTCCAGCGCTTCGTTTAGATCGGGTTTTATTCCTAGGAAATTGAGTTGAGGAAATTTTTTCCTCAGTTTTTCGATTGGACCGTCTCCCACAACATCAATATCTATATGTATATCTTTTGATTTACAAGTTTTGCTAGTGTTTTGTAGCATAACCAGAGCCTCTTTATTTGGGGGGTAGTAGAGATTGCCAAGATATATAGATTTGATTGGTTCTTTGAGTTGGGTTTGGGGAGTGAATTTTTTGTTCTCTAAATCTAGTCCTGGGGTTCTAACCTTTATTTTAGTGTTTTCTACGCCTAGTTCCACCAGCTCTTTTTTATCTTTTTCTGTTTTTACCCAATAGACTTCAATATAAGGATCGGCTTCAATTATTTCTGTTATTCTTTTGTCCACAATTTCTTGGTCCAATCCAACCAGACCAGCCATTACCGGGTCAACATTTGGTACATCATAGATAATTTTTAATCCCAAAGACTCTTTTAGGTATGCACCCTGCACCAATACTACTTCTGCAGTGTCAAAAACAGCGGAGTTTATTTTGTATTCGCGTATTTTAGATTTTACTTTTTCTAAGTCATCGTAATAGACTTTTGGGTCGATACAAATTGTGTTAAAAGGAAATGATTCGTAATGTTTAGGGTTTTCCCATCCTCTAAAGCATCTTATTAGATAGACGTCTTTTCTTGCGGAGGCAAAAATTTTTAGAAGGTTCATTATATGGCAGGCTTCGCCAGTGGTGGTGGGGAAAAATATGCCATCTAAAAAAATAGCCGTTCTCATTTTCGATCCGAAAATGGGCTTGTTTATAAAATCAACAGCAAAGGCCTTCTGGAAGAGTTGGAAATTGGGATGGTCTTCTGTGTTTATGTATTGGAACCAATGTGGTTTAAAGCTTTCTTTTTTCATAAGTTTTCAGAGCCTTTTTGGTTAAGCCCTCAAGATTTAGATTTAAATTACTTCTTCGGTTAATTTAATGTTTAAGGTTTGACAAGCTCGTTCAATAACTTCGTAGTATGGAAGCCAATCGGGATTAGTTTTCTTGTCCTTCCCGTAAAATATTATTTCTGTTGCGTCTAGAATCTTTAGCTGTTGGCATACTTTTTTTACCGTTGGTTTCACCATTTCTTTTTCTAGCTTTAGGTCGTAATATGGTATTTTGTGGTGCGGTTCTAGTATTCCAAACTTGCCGGAAAAAATTAAAAAACCACAGCCGAGTTCTTTACTTTTTTTGTGAGCATAATGGATGCGTGGTTCCAGATAGCGTTCGATAGCGGGTAATTTACCCTTGTCGAGACGCTTTTCTTTACAGCAGGTTGTGATTACATATTTCATTTTTTAACCTTTTTGCAACTAGCTTGTTATCGTAACAATAATACGTTTTTCGTTTAGAATAAGCTAGTTTTTCGTAGTCCTTGTAGTTTTTTAGAACCTCTCTCAATTTTGCACTTAGATCATCAATATTTCGAGGTTCAAAAAAGATTGCCGTGTCTTTTACCAGACTTTCGAAATTCTCGGAAGCAGACGCAATTAATGGTGTACCAGCCACGGATGCTTCTAAGGCAGCAATACCAAAAGTTTCGTAGGAAGAAGTTAAGACGACAATTTTGGCTTTGGAAATTATTTCGGGTACCTGGTCCCAGTTTAGCTGTGGCAAAAATTCGACCCTGTCCTGGATACCATATTTTTTTACGAGGCTTTTCACTTTTGCCAATTCACTTTTGTTGTTAGCAAAAGGAGAATTGCCAGCGCATAGTTTCAAGTGGATGTCAAAATCTTTTGTGATATTCTGGAAAGCTTTTACTAGGATGTCCACATCTTTTCCTTTGGTGATTCGAGAGTTGGAGAATATGTAATTTTCTCGGGGCAAGTTTAGATTGTAGGCGGACACGTCGACAGAATTGGGGATAATAGTAAAGTCTAGCAATTGAGCTTCGGAAAACTTATTTTTTATTTCCCTTGCAAGAAACTGACTAACGACCAAGTATTTATGGTATTGCAAGTTTAAAGATTGAACCATTGCTGGTCGAGTTTGGGGCCAAGCATTAGCTACGTGGTAAGACATAATAACGGGAATGTCGAGGTCTTTTACATAACCAGTGCATTGAATTATGCCCCAAATTGGGTCAACCACTATCACAGCTTCGGGTTTATATAGGTCAAGAAAAGTTTCGAAATCCCGGTTGATTGCCTTTGCGTTTTTTTCTAGGTGGTTTATTGTTTCTGCGATATCTCCGCTATATTTTTGCGGTAGCTTATTGGAGGTAAAAACCTTTGCCGGTGGCTTCGAGCCAAGAGTTTTTGCGTAGGGTTCGCTTGCGAAAACTAGGGGTTCGTCCCCCGTTTCTGATAGGCCCTTAGTTAAGTTAAATAAGGCATTTTCAATGCCTCCAAAAATGTTCTTTCCGTAAGTTAAAAAGGTGAATGCAATTTTCATGATTGTTTAAAAGAGTGATAAGTTTGCGAGCTTTCCTAGAATAGGTACTTGAAGGAAACCTTCTGCGTGTTGAATGCCGGTGATTCTTGTGCCTAAAAATTTGCTTTGCTGCGCGGCCATATCTTTCCAAATTTGGAATGGTTGTGATTTGTGCTGATATATAGCTTTATTTTTCTTTTTTATGTATTTTGAGATGTCAATATAAATGTTCGGTTCAAAAGCTGCATTGAGACCTAAGTTGTTGTATGTATTTGCGCACAGTAAGAGATTTGGTTTGCCTCTCTTTATTTTATTTTCGATAATTGCGTTGTTTAAAATTTCAAACACGTAGCGGTGTTCGGGGTGTGTGTCTTTGTAATAATGGGTTATAACTACATTGGGATCAAATTCGCGCACAATCCTGTTGGTTGATTGTAGTGTTTTGGAGGACAGTAGAGGTTTTTCGTTGATAGTGCTTAGTGATGCTTTTAGTATTGAAGCGCCCTTTTTTGCTTCTTTTTTTCTTACCCCTTCAGTGGAAAAGCAGGTTATTTTTGCCTCACCTCCTAAGTCGGCCCATTTTGCAATGGTTCCACCCGCCCATATTTCTGCGTCATCGGGGTGTGCGAAAAGAGCTAGTAGCTTTTTGCCTTTGGGATTCACGACCAAATTATACTACGAATATAGGATTTTTTAAACATAGGGCCTTCTCCCCATACCTCAGATCGAAATCCCGGAGCTTTACGAAAAAGATTTTTGAGGTCAGATTTTTTACCCACGCTTCGTCTAAAATTACAAAACTTTCTGGTTTGTGAAGCTTTTTATATTTGTTGTGGGAACAGGTTTATCTAAAGCAATGCTTTAGACACTTTTCTAGGTCTTATCATAGTAGTGAGCTTCGGTGTGTTTGATCGTGGTAATATGGTTTTGCTAGGGAGTTAAGATGAAGCCTACAGTTAGTTTTAGATTAAATAAAAATCTGGATAAGATGATGGCGCTTCAGTTTCTCTCGTTTGAAGCGGGCGGGGTGGATTTTTCAAAAGGAGTAACAGCGTACCATCCAGAGTTGGAAAAGGTAAAGGAAATAGGGGAAGAAGAGAAGAGGAAAGAATTTGTTAGTGATTATTTTGATGATTTTTACGAGGAGCATAAGGATGATTTGGAAAAGATTAAAGGGCAGTTTGCTAAAGATTGGAAAAAAGTAGAAGAAAAGTTTTTAAAAGAAACGAAAGGGCTATTTAATGGTTATTCCTTTCCTGATGGGGACTATATTGGTTACCTTTCTGTGATTAACTGCAATCCTCGCTTTTTGCAAAACAAAACTTTCCAGATTTTTTATAAGAATAAGGATGGTGTTGAATACACTACTGCTCATGAATTACTCCACTTTGTTTTTTATGATTACGCTCAAGAAAATTATCCTGATTTATTCCAAGATCTAGATCCTGAAAGGGGCTTGTTTTGGGATCTTGCTGAGCTTTTCAATTCTGTAGTGTTGCATACTCCTGAGTTTGCTCCCTTGCATAGTGTAGACGAACAGAAGGTTTATCCTCAACACGAGAAATATATTTCAAAATTTGAGTCTTTGTGGAATAAATATAAGGGTGTAGATGAATTTATAAAAGAGGGCTACGAGATTTTGAGTAAAAGTAGTGCGCAATAAATTCCCGCCCCTCCTCTCCCCTACTCTTACAACCACGTTAGACCTCAGAGGTCTAGAAATTCTTGGGTGTAGCGTGCTTGTGTTTTAAAATGTTGCCTTATGATGTGACTTTCCTTGCGGATGGGTTGTTTAGGTCTTAATGTTTAAATCTCTTGCTGTGGATTTGTAAATTCCCAGGTCTTTATCAGAATAGAGGACAAAAATAACTTCTTCCAAACTGGTTTCTCTGCTGGAGAGATAGATTTTTACTGTTTTTAGTGCAATCGGGGCTGCTTTTTCAATTGGAAATCCAAAAGCTCCGGTGGATATTGCGGGGAAGGCAATTGATTTTAACTCCTTTTCATCTGCAAGTTCCAGTGCATTCTTGTAGCAATTTGCCAAAAGTTTTTCTTCTGGTTTATCGATACCATACCGGGGACCAAGGCAGTGAATTACATAGTTGCTTGGCAAGCTATAACCTTTGGTAATGACGCACTCCCCTACTTCAATAGGAGCCAATTCTTTGCATTCTTCGTAAAGCGCTGGTCCCGCGGCCCGGTGAAGTGCTCCAGCCACTCCCCCACCCGGTGCAAGACGGGCATTGGCCGCGTTCGCAACAGCATCAGCTTTAACTTCCGTAATATCTCCTTTTGTTAGCGCTATTTTGGGTTTCATTACTAACTAGTATAGCGCACCTTGCTTGCTAACTTCCAAAGATCTTTCTTAGAAGTGTTTTTATTGTGGGAATGGGCTAAGTCTAAAGCAATGCTTTAGATAGCGCTAAAAAGATAAAGAGCTGTGCTCTTGAGAGCAGTGTCCTTACAAGTTTTCTTATTTGACAAGATTATTTTCTTGTGTTATAAAGTGGATAACAAGTGAATATAAGTACCTTGATAATTCATGGAAGGCTCCCGTAGAAAGGGGGCTTTTTTTTTTCGCGAAAATTTGAAAGATGCGATAAGAGCTCCCGGTGAGGGAGCTTTTTTTACAGGGAAACTATGAAAATTTATTTTACTGCTTCGCAGGCACAAAAGGAAGATTCCCAACATATTCACGAAAGAATTGTTAACCATCTCGAAGATGGTGGCCACCAGGTTTTTAAAGCATTTCCCCCCGAAGAACTAGATAAATTTAGTAACTTACCCCAATTTAAACTTAATGAATTCAGTAAAGAATGGTCTTCTCATCTCGCAGATGCTGATTGTGCAGTTGTGGAAGGTTCGTACCCTTCTTCTATTCATGTCGGTTACCAACTTGGGCAACTGGTTTCCCAGCAAAAGCCTACTATTTTACTTTATAAAACTGATCGGAACCCTGTTTTGGCGAATGGGATCGATTCTAGCAGGTTGGTAAAATCTGTTTATGATGAAGACGTTTTGGAAGATGTCTTGGATTGGTGTTTGGATGAAGTGAAAAATACCTTTAACCGCAGGTTTACCTTTTATATTTCTCCGGAAATCGATATAAAGCTCAACAAAGCTTCTGAAGCCAATTCTGTAAGTAAATCAGAGATTATCCGTCAACTTATCAAAAAAGAATTTTAACTGTTCTTTTTACCCTCCTTCCTTTGTTCGGCGCCCCCGTTCCCCCCTATTGTTTTGAATTTTAAATTATCTATGTGCATAAAAGTTATGCACATCATAATTTTGTGGAATTGCTTGTTTTTATAACTGGTATTACAATTCAAGCGAACCTTAAAAAGATGTGCTAGAAAAAGGAGGTTGATGATGGGTATCTTCTCGACGGAATGTGCACAGTGTGGGAGCACCGAGCATAGTAGCGGCGAATGCCCGCATGGGCTGTTCGCGACTGAGTGTGCGCAGTGTGGGAGCAGGGATCATGGCACTTCCGATTGCCCGCACGGGCTGTTCGGCACAGAATGTGCGCAATGTGGGAGCAGGGATCACGCTACTTCCGATTGTCCGCATGGGCTATTTTCAACGGAGTGCGCGCAATGTGGTAGTACGGAGCATTCTAGTGGGGATTGCCCACACGGTATGTTCGCGACTGAATGTGCATACTGTGGTAGTAAGGGCCACGCAACGGGTGACTGTCCGCATTAGTACCCTGCCGTGTGGCCGGGGTTACAGTAGTTTGTTAAGGAGGTGGTTTTGATGGCTAGGAAGGCAAAGTCGCGCACGGAAAAGGACGCATTTCTTGTTGAAGCTCTAGTTGGTCTTGATCACCACAAGACAACTATTTCTGACGGCTACCACAGCGTGGAGGCACACGCAAACACTCCCGAAAAGGCCGAAGAAAGGGCCAGCAAGAAGTGGAAGGAAAGGAAAGGTCGCTAATTTGCGATACAAAGCGACCTGCAGCAACGGGCTTGGGTTTCTATCTACGAAGTAGGTGGATGGAACCCAAGCCCCCATTTTTTTCTTTCTCTTACTTTTAAAATGTTGAGGGATAGGAGCCCTTTTCGTAGTGATTTTTTTGAGTTATCCTGTGGGAATAAGACTATCCAACGCAACGCGTTGGACAGCGTTGTTCTTACGGGGTTTTGTAATTTACAGCTCTAGTTTGAATTTGTTTTGGGAATGGGGGTTATCAAAAGCTTAGCTTTTGATAGTGCTGTTTTTGCAGTGTTTACTGATCTAAGATAAGCTTTAGAAGCTCAGGGAATTTTTTGGAGTTCATGTCGTTGTAGGTGAAGTGTCCTTTGCTTTTGAATTCGTGAATTTTTGCGGAGGCTAAGCTTTCTTTTATTTGATTTAAGGAGGTATGAATGTCTGCGCTATCATTTTCTGCGATTAGTATATGTATATCTTTTGTTCTTTTAGAAATTTTTGGATCAATTCTAAAG
>CAZOPS010000028.1:0-9011 GCA_964581885.1 uncultured Candidatus Saccharibacteria bacterium
TTAGGAGAAAGAAGCCAGGAAAATAATCGCTACGGCCCAGAAGCTTGGGCCCATATCTATTGCCCGCCCAACGCACACAACTGGACAGCTGGAGTTCGTTACTTTATGGGAGAAATAGAAAAAGATTACCTTGCAAACCTTGCTGAGGAAGGTGGAACTATTGCCGCTGCTAAATAAGAAGTTCTAAATTAGATCCTTACGACCTTGCTTTTCCAACTCACTAACAATTTCCTTTATTCTTCTAACCTCGTCTCGACCACAAACCAAAATAGCATCATCTGTTGCCACCACAACAATACCCTCCAACCCCGCAGTAGCTACCAACTTATCACTCTCATTATAGACCAAGATATCCCTAGACCCCTTATCAAGTGCGTCCCCTTTTAAAAGATTCTTCTCCGTCCCCACTTGTTGCTCTTTATAAGCATACAAAGTACCAATATCCGCCCAACCAAGATCTGCTACTAAAGCCTGTGCTTTTGAAAAATCCAAATTTTCCAAAACGGCATTATCAAAACTAATCCGCTGCATTTCCGGGTACAAGGATTCCAAAGTTTCCCGATAACTGGCACTACCCCAAGCATCCGCAATTTCTATTGCCTTTTCGTATATACCAGGGGTATGTCTTTTAAACTCACCCAACACAAACCGGGGTGTAGAAACAAAATAGCCCAAGTTCCAAGCATGTCTCCCGCTTTCGAAAAACTCTCTCGCCCTTTCTTTTGAAGGCCTATACTTAAAACCGTTCAATCCAGCAACCGTAACATCTTCATCCTTAAGTTGTTGATCAAGAGCCATCCAACCCAAATTCTCATTAGCAAACCGCGGCACGCAACCAAAAAAAATGATTTTAACGTCATCCCTTTCCAATTCTTTCTTTGCTCTTTTTAGCATCTCCCGAAAAAGTCTTTTTCGTTCAACAATATGGTCACTCCAAATTATACTAAACGGCTCACGCTCTCCAGCAACTTCGGAAATAATTGCAGCATTAAGAGCAACTGCCGGACCCAAATCCCGAAAAGCTGGTTCCCCAACTAAATTTTTCTCAGGTAAATCCGGAAGTTGATTCTTTATCTCATCAAAAAATAAAAAGGAGGTAGAAACAAAAATGTCTTGAGGTGAAACCACAGGCTGAACACGTTCATAGGCAAACTGCAGTGTAGACTTACCATTAAAAATTTGCTGAAGCTGTTTGGGGCTTCTCCGCCGAGAAAGAGGCCAAAAACGTTTTCCTGTCCCTCCGCAAAAGATAGATACCTTCATAAAGAGATGATAAACCAAACCAAAACCAATCTCAAATCTGTTATAATATAGCCACTTGCCGCAGTGCTGGAACTTTAGATAGCCCTAGGCGTTGCAAGGCTCTTGGCACAGCAAGCCGTAGGGATATCTAACCCTGTACCCTACGTGGTACAGGGGAACGATATTTTTCTTTAGGGACACTTTAAAAGTATAAAAAATTACCAACGTATTCTTAGCCGCAGTGCTGGAACTGGCAGACAGGCAGCGCTTAGAACGCTGTGGGCGTAAGCCCGTGGGAGTTCGACTCTCCCCTGCGGCACCACCCTAAACTAAAAAACACTATAACAACGCCACTATCAAAAGCTTAGCTTTTGATAGACTTGTCCCGACAACATATCGAGTAACTGTGCGAAAAGTAACCCTAGCTACCGGAAAAACTTATCACATCTACAATCGCGGAATAGAAAAGAGAAGGATATTCCTTGACCCATCTTATTATTCTAGATTTATAACCGTTCTCAAGCACTGCCTCAAGTACGATTATCCATACAGCCTTCTTAAGCGACGCTTGGAAAATGCTCACTCCAGGCAGGGAAAAAAAGCTATCCTCGCCCAACTAGAAACGCGTAAAATAAAACCTCCCGTCGATCTGTTCTCTCTCTGTCTAATGCCTAATCACAAACATCTAACCGTAAAACAGCTCGTTAAAAACGGAATTACAAACCTTATGCACCGCTTAGGAACTTCCTACACAAAATATTTTAATAAGCGCGAAAAACGTACCGGACGGCTTTTTGAAGGAACATTCAAAGTTGTCCCCGTAGAAACAGATGAACAACTCATACATCTAACTCGCTACCAACACATTAACCCAACCAAACTAGGCCCAAAAACGAAAGAGGAGTTGATCACCTATCCTTGGTCTTCACTTTCAACTTATCTAGGGGATGATAGATTTGACTTTATAAATCCCAATCCGGTAATAAACTTGTTCAAGGCTCCAGAAGAATATCTAGAATTCGTCATGGCCAAAGTGGATGAGTTCGAACCCTTACGCCTCCATGAAATTGCAATCGATGATGACTTTGGGTGGTTCAAAAAATTCAGAGAACTAAAAGAAGAACGAAAACAACATCTAGAAGAAAGGTTTTTCGAGAAAACAGAAATGCTGTAACAAAGGCGCTATCAAAAGCTAAGCTTTTGATAGCATTGTGCTTATAGGAATTATAGTCACCACTCGAAAAATTGGTGTTTTTTAGACTGCCAGTTAAACAGTTTGGTAAGTGCCCAACCAGAAGCAAAACCACCAATATGCGCAAAATAGGCGACACCCCCACCAGAAAAACCCAAACTACCTAGCCCATGCAAGAATTGAAAAAGAATCCAATAAACAAGCATAAAACGAGCTGGGACTGTTCCACGACTAAAAGTCAAATAAAAAGGAATAAGAACCTCAATTTGAGCATGCGGATACAACACCAAATATGAGCCCAAAACACCAGCAATAGCTCCAGAAGCTCCCAACATAGGAACAGGAGAATATGGATTTAACAAATACTGAAGAAGGAAACCCAAAACGCCGCAAACAAGATAAAAGAACAAAAATCTAAAATGTCCTAAAGCATCCTCTACATTATTCCCAAATATAGAAAGAAATAGCATATTGCCGAAAATATGGCCAACCCCCGCATGCAAAAACATAGCAGTAAAAACAGAATGTAAACTTTCTCCATTAGAAATCAGGGACGGGATAATTGCATACCTTTTTATAAATAGCTGAAGCTCGGGGTAGGGGAGTAGTACACTATAAACAAAAACCAAAACATTGACTGTTATTAGCAACCGAGTAACATAAGGAATTGTTGCTGGGGGATTATTATCCCGCAAAGGAATCATAATTAATCAAGTTAAAAACTACCAACCACAAAACAATTGTACCAAAGAGACATTTAAATACCGAATTCCAAACCAAAACAAAAAAAACTTAACGCACAAATAAATTCTGCCCTACAAGTTAATTCCGTCGTGATATAATCAAAACCACAGTGACCTTGCTCTTTGATATTGACTATACGCTAATAAACACTAACAAGCTCAAAAACCAGATTCAAAACCACCTATTACCCCGAGTTCTAGAAATCGAAACCACTACCTTAGAAAAAATAACCCAAACATATATTCAAACACTAAACTCCAGCATTGAATTCTCACCCCGCAAGTACATTAAATTCTTAAGCAACAACCTAAATTCAGACAAACAGCTACGCCAAAAAGCCCTAAGCATTTTCCTCGACAATAAAAGTAATTACAAAAATTGTCTCTACCCAGAAACAAAACCTGTCCTCAAAGACTTGAAACCAAACCACTCTCTAGGAATTTTTTCTGAAGGAGAGTTTGAATTTCAAAAAGCAAAACTTGAACAAAGTGGAATTGAAAATTTTTTTGAGCCTGAATTGATATTTATCTTTGCAAATAAGGAAAATAAAGTAAAAGAAGTTTGGCAAAAAATAAATAAATATCCAAAACCCGTCTACATAATTGACGATGACCTAAACCACATCAAAGAAATAGCAAAAACTAATATAAAACCAATATTAATAGACCGGCAAGAAAGCTACAACGGACCAATCAACACTATTAAAAACCTGGAAGAGTTGCATAACCTAATATAACTCTTTCTTATCATAATCCAAAGAACCCACACCGTATTCCTGAGACAATTCTAAGTGTTCAATATCTCGCGGATGTAGCCCATCCAAACTAGAAGAAACCTCCAACAAAAGATCTAAACCAAAAGCGTCCAAAGCAACAGGATCTTCTCCTGCCAACATATAACCCAACTCGCGCTTAGATCCACCGTGGCGGACTTCCTGAGCATCAACAAGTGTTTCCACCGCATCAACAATAGACAAATCTGGCTTTGCGTAAGCATTCACCTCTGCAATCACTTTTGGCAGAGACTTTAACGGGGAATGCACCTTGAGCCGCTCAAAACGGGCAAGGTAACCAAATTGGTTCTTAAGAGCACCTGTCAGTTTAGTATGTGTGTGTGCCTTCAACACAGGAAGGGAAATCACATAATCACACTGCATTGGATACTCAAAAAGAGAAAACTTAAATCCGCGCGGCGATACCACCCTTTTAGTTTTGGTTTCATAAAGATTAATTAGGGGGACGCCAAAACTAGCACATAGCTCGCTAATTACAGAATTGTTAAAAATAGTTTCAATCTCCGGGGCATTAAACGCAGGCCCATCTGCTACCACCATTTCCGGCACCTTCAACCTTTCTAACTCTTCCAGAATAGACCCCAAAACAACAGGATTTGTGGTAGTAGGATAAGGTTCCGGAGAAACGAGATTAGGTTTTAGCAACACCTTCCGTACACTAGACAGATCATCAGCGTGCATTTCAATAACCGCTCTCACAAAAGCACTACAATTTTCAGTTTTACACCAATTAACAACTGCCATATATTAAGCTTAGATTAACACAATAGGTTAAATTCAAAAATTGGTAGAAAAATCATTAAGTACGAATTCCTCACCGTGTCCAGGAAGAACCCGAGTAGAAGAGGGGAGTGCGCTTATCTTTCTAAGAGACTTTCTAAGTTGTTTCAAATCTCCTCCTGGAAGGTCTGTCCTTCCCACTCCGTTTTCAAAAATCAAGTCTCCAGAAAAAAGCAAACCCTCATCCTCTTGGTATAAACAAATACTGCCCGGAGAGTGCCCTGGAGTATGCATTACCTTCAGTTTATAATCCCCAACAGCCAGCTTGTCCCCATCGAATAATAATCTATCTAATATCACACCGAATTTCCGAGTTAAAGGCTGTTCCGCCAAATCACTCGCCATAAAACTTGCCCTTGTGGCCTCCCTAACCTCAGCTACGCCACGAACGTGATCAAAATGAGCATGAGTTGCTATAATTACCTTAATAGCTTGCCTTGATACTTTATCCTTATCCAACAAAAGCGACATCTTTTCCCAAGCCTCTAATTCAGCATCAATTACTACCAACTCCTGAATTTTTTCCTCACCAAATAAATAACAATTAGTTTGTAAAGGACCAACAGTAATTTTTTCTAAAACCATACAACCCCATTCTAACAGAAAATTGCAATTTGTTTTCCAAGCCACTATTGGTCTAACTAGAAAAGAAGTGAGTTATAATGCCCCCTAACCAAGGGACTAAGGGGTATTGCTACAACTACAAGATAACAAAAACACGAAGATTGGCGGTGAGCAAACTGTCTTGTAGTCTGCTAATAGCTTCTTTTCTCTGGGATATATTTTTTGTCCCGCTGTAAATATTTTATGTTAAAATAAAAACAGTTATGGCTAAAAAGGAAGCAATGCTTTACCAAAAAGTTGAAGATAATAAGGCACAATGCAATCTTTGTGCTCATCGCTGCTCAATTCCTCCTGAAAAAAAAGGGGTTTGCGGGGTTAGGGTAAATAAAGAGGGAACACTGTACACAAAAACATACGGCAAAGTAATAACAGCGAACGCAGACCCTATTGAAAAAAAACCTCTTTTTCACTTTTTGCCAGGAACTAGCTCCTATTCTATAGCTACTGCCGGTTGTAACTTTCGCTGTAAGTTTTGTCAAAACTGGCGTATTTCACAACTTTCCAAAAAATGGAAAGGGGAGTTCCCAGGTGAGAAAATGTCGCCAGAGCCCATTGTAAAAGAGGCTAAGGGGCTAAACTGCGCTTCTATTGCTTACACCTATACTGAACCTACTATCTTCTTTGAGTACGCTTACGACACCGCTAAGCTGGCCCAAAAGGAGGGGCTCAAAAATGTATTTGTCACTAACGGATACCAAACACCAGAAACTATTGAAAAAATGGTAGGGATAATTGACGCTGCTAATATTGACCTAAAATCCTTCCGCAATAAATACTACCAAGAAATATGTGGTGCAAAACTCCAACCAGTACTAGATTCCATCCAACTGATGCGCCAAAAGGGTATCTGGATTGAAGTAACAACTCTGGTAGTTCCAGACCAAAATGATTCCAACCAAGAACTTACAGAAATTGCTGAATTCATAGCCAGTATAGACAAAAATATTCCCTGGCATATTTCTCGCTTCCACCCCCAATACCAAATAACAGATAGCAAACCGACGCCCATGAAAACACTTGAAAAGGCGGCCCAGATAGGAAAAGTTGCTGGCTTACGCTTTATCTATCTTGGAAATATCTACCGCCACGACCTAGAAAACACATACTGCCCCCAATGCAAAGAACTACTTATCTCCCGACAAGGGTTTAGCTCCCAAAGCCACCTCCAAAACAGCAGCTGTCCAAACTGCAACACCAAAATCCCAGGAATCTTTAAATAATAAGAAAAAAGAGCTTGTTCTACCTTGACAACTTCTCCTAAATTTGGCATGCTCAAGGCAGAATGAAAAATAAACTTTTAAAAATGGGCTTGGGTTTGTTAGGAACTATGCTCATCCTTTGGATTGGAATAAAAATCGGAAGAAGAACACCCCCAATCCAACCACTCAGCACAAAATACGTTTCTGATTCTAACTTAGAAACAACCACAGTCCCACAAGCAGAAGAAGCTGTGAGACGAGGCGATTCTCAATCGGCTCAAACCGCCAATGAAATAACAAATAGCAGCATCTCCGATCGATTAGTAATCAAAACCGGGGACCTTTCACTACTAGTAAAAGATACAGCTGGAACTGTAGAAAAGGTAAAGGAAGTAGCTCAGGAAAAGGATGGGTTTGTGCTCTCAGCCCGAACCTACTTTACAGATGAAAAAGAACAACACCTTAAGGGAAGAGTACAAATAAAAGTGCCAAGTGGTACCTTTGATGAGGCTATAAAAGAACTTAAAGACTTGGCTCTAAAAGTAACTAGCGAACAAATACAAGGGAAAGATGTTACAGAAGAATATACAGATCTGGAAAGTCGTCTTCGCAACTTAGAAGCATCGGAAGAACAGTTACTTGCACTTATGAACAGGGCGGGGGACGTTAGCGATGTTCTAGAAGTACAAAGAGAGCTAACCCAAACCAGAAGCCAAATCGAGACTATTAAAGGACGGATGAAATACCTAGAGGAAAGCGCAGAGATGTCTACCATCACTGCCCACATTGCCACTCAAGAATCTGAACTACCAGTGGTAGAAGAAGTTTGGAAGCCACTGCAAGTTGCAAAAAATGCGCTCCGAAACACAGTAACCTTCTGGCAAACTGTAGGTTCTGCCTTTATTTGGCTCCTAGTATTTGGAACCCCATTAGCCACATTGGGGGGAGTAGGATTCTTAATTCGCAAAGCAATCCTCAAGAAAAAGAAAAAATAAAGGCTTAGATATTTATGTCCTTCTACTCAAACAATGCAATCTGAAAAGCGTTATAAACTCTTAACTTAAACCTCTTCAACTTCTCTTGGGACACCACGTACTCAGCATATTCTTTGAACAGGCTCCCGGTATCAACACCAATACCTCGGCGACAAAAAAACAATATTAACCAGAGTCCCAAAAATAGCGCGTAACATTGATACCCCCAAAAAAAAATGATAATATTAGGTTTGCAGATGAAAATAAAAACAGAAAACTTAGAAGACGGGAAGGTCAAGCTTACAATTACCGTAGGAACAGAACAAGTAAATGATGCTGTCCAGAACGCTTTAACAGAGCTAGGTAAAGAGCTTGAAATAGAAGGATTTAGAAAAGGGACAGCACCATTAGAAAAAGTACGTAAGCACGTAGACCAGGGAAAATTAAATGGAAAAGTTATTAACTTGCTTATCCCCCAAGCTTATATGGAGGCTATTAAGCAAGAGGAACTAAAACCTGCAACAAATCCTAAGATTGAGATAAAAAAGTTTGCAGAAGGAAATGAGCTTATTTTTGAAGCGCTTATTTGCGAAATGCCAGAAGTAGATTTAGGAAATTGGAAAGAGGCAATAAAAGACCTAGCAAACAAACCAAAGATTGAAACTGCTGCAACATTGACTGAGGCCGAATCTAAAGCGAACAAAGAGGAGGAAGCTAAAAAGGAAAAAATATCAGCGCAAGATATCCTTGCTGCAATTAGAGAAAAAACAAAAATCAAAATTCCAAAAATGATTATTGACAATGAGGTAAACCGAATGCTGAGTCAGTTGTATGATCAACTAGATTCTCTTGATCTTTCACCAGAAGAATACTTGGAAAATAGAGGAAAGACCAAGAAAGAGCTTAGAAAAGAATACGAGGAACTAGCAACTAGAACCTTAGAAAACGAATTTATTCTAAAAGAGCTTATTGAAGAACTTGATATAAAAGTAGAGGAAAAAGAGATTCAGGAAGCACTTGACGCCATACCTGACGAAAAAGCAAAGGGAGAAATGGATACACCTGCTAACAAATCCTATATAAAGTCTATTCTTAAAAAGAATAAGGCTGTTGAAAAGCTCCTTGAACTAGCTGGAGTCAAGAACTAAAACTAACTTTTTCTTCATTACAGAAACAAAAATCGGATTGAACTTTGTAATTTGTAATCTAACTCATTATGTATTTACCAATGGTTGTTGAAAAATCAGGGGGGAGTGAAAGAGCGTATGATATCTATTCACGCCTCCTAAAAGAACGAATTGTGTTTGTGGCCGGACCTTTGAACGCCGCCAATGCCAACACAATCATTGCCCAACTGCTTTACCTGCAAAGCGTTGATCCCAAAAAAGATATAAAAATGTATATCAACACGCCAGGCGGCTCTGCCTATGCAGGAATGGCAATTTACGACACAGTAAGAACTC
>CAZOPS010000029.1:0-8932 GCA_964581885.1 uncultured Candidatus Saccharibacteria bacterium
AAAAGCTACTTGACGGTACCGTAGTTAAAGAAGGGGAAATCCTTGGGTACCGCTGCATTGGTGACTGTGACTTTTCAGTGATTTTTACACGAGAAGGCCAAGCGCCTCGTTGTTATCTTGAGAACTGTAACAGCTTACTTGTTCCGCACTTTAGTAAGCGTGGGTTCTTAGTAGGTGCTCACTGTCCTATGCATCCCCAATCTGAAGTTAGCGTTCTCTAGTCACTGTTGAAATCAAAGCCCTGAGCTTGACCTAAGGCCTCAGGGCTTTTTTTATGACCCTAGCTACTATATTCTTTGACAATATAGCCTTCTCCGAAACTGTTACGCATACCCGGGATTTTCTTAGAGGAGGTTTCGGAAACAAATAAGCTTGCGTGGTTGGTTCAACGTTTTCTTAGATTAGTGATGAAGAAATCTACAGTTTGTTGCATTGCTAACGAAAAATCTGGGCTACTAATATTGTGGCCGCCTTGTGCATATTCATGAAGTTCAACTGAAACATTAGAATTATCTAAATAATTTTTTATATTTCTACTATAATCAATTGGAGCTACAGAATCGTTAATAGCGTGGTGAAGCTGGATTTCAGATTTAATATCAGGTAAATAATTAAGTGGTGAAACCTTGCTCCAGAAATCACTTTCTAAGTCAAAGCTACCATGAGTTTCAAATAATGCCCGTCGATAGCTCCGTCTTGGAGCATCTTGGCTTGGTGGTTGGTAAGAATCATCATCAATACCGTAATCCACAAAGTCTTGGTAAGTAAAAACTGTACCTGCCCATACAACTGCTGCAGGGATATCTGGCTTCACCACCAGACTTCGCAAAATAATGTTTCCAGCCATACTGTGCCCCCACAATCCTATTTTGTTAGGGTTTACAATATCCAAATTTTGCAGCGCCACATAAGCACTTAACGTATCTATGACATAATCAGAAGAATAATAGGCGCCATTTGGTTCACCCTCGGACTCTCCATGACCTCTTAAATCAATTTTAAAAACAACAAAACCATTTCTTGCTAAATAATCCACATATTCCTCATACCGTTCGCTAGTTTGGTACCTGCTTGGTGGGATGTATCCGTGAATGAAAATTATCGCTGGCCAACCATCCTCTGGAGCTTCCCCTTTTGGTCTAGTAAGAAGCGCATTAATTTTTATTTGGTCCGATGTGTAACTAGTTAGGTACGATATATAGCTACTGTTTTGTGAAAGTGCCTCTAAATTTCCAACATCACTCTGATAATTTCTTTGTCGCAGATAGGGGATCGTCAGTTCTTCAAAAGCACTGTTAGCTGGATCTTCGGGTTTTTCAGAAGACGTTGGGTTATTTACAATACCCGTATCTTCAAAGGGGTTTATTTCTGGCTGGTTTTGATCCTCACTGGCAAGCCTGAACTTCCTAAACTCAAACCCAGCAAAAACTAAGAAAATTACTAGCAAAATAAAAAACTTACTTTTTTTAAAACCTACTCCATTTAATAAATTCATAGCAAAAAAAATCTTATCCTACTTAACCACTTTGGTCAATTTTACGCAAGTTAGAAATAGTCTCTATGTCATTTCCCAAACCCTATGGATTTTCTCCTAGTTTGTTTGCTAACATAATGTCAGCATCAAACAATTGTCAGTAACTGTAAGCAGAGATGGCTATTTGGAACAATTTTGAGATAATTGAAAGAGCAGAGCTGGAAGCTTCGTATAAAAACCTGGTTGAAAAAGCGAAGCTTGATTTTGACTATGCTTTTCTATCTCTTGCTGGGTTAGCAACTTGTGTGTTAGGACTCTCTGTTAATTCTAGTCCAATTGTTATTGGAGCTATGATTATTGCACCTCTTTTAAACTCCGTTTTAGTCTTACCAGCAGCTCTTGTTTGGAAAGATAGGAGGCTATTTCTTAAAAACCTAAGAAATTTGCTTATTGAACTTATTGTTGGAGTTATCTTTTGCCTACTTCTTGCTTATATTCTTGGTATAAATCTACAAGAAATGGATCTGGTCTCGGCACTAGGACAAAATATTTTTATTTATTTCCTGGTCGCAACTATTGCAGGTTCTTCTGCAGCATTAAGTCTTTTCTGGCCTAGTGTTTCGGAACAATTAACTGGAGTTGCTGTGTCTGTGGCCTTAGTTCCACCTATTGCAATTATGGGAATTTCACTTGCTAGTGGGAGCAAGGGAATTCTCCTAAACGCAACCGCAAACCTGTTTCTAAACTTGACAGGAATAATCATCGGAGCCTATTTAATTCTAAAATTTATTAAAAACCGGTCTGATTAGCACAGAAGCTAACTAATCCAAAAGTGTGCTAAGTAATTCTCTTGGTGTATCTACTACAAACGTGGGATTGCTTTGAATTAAAAGTTCCCTCTTGTTATATCCCCACGTTACAGCTATTACATCAACACCAGCTTTTTTTGCGTTTTCAACATCTCGTAATTCATCCCCAACGTAAACAACCTCATTGCGATTTAAGTTAAATCTTTTCAAAGTTCTCCCCAAAGTCCTACTTTTGCTAAAAACGCTGGGTACAGAAACAACAAAAGTAAACACTTCCAAATTGTGCCCATTTAAAAAAATCCGGACATTTTTCTCCGAATTAGTTGTTAGGATTCCCAATTCGATATTATTTTCAACTAATTTACTTAAAACATCTGAAATTTGGGGGAAGGGCTCTGCTTCTTTAATTTTGTCCTGAAAAATGTCTCGCCCTTTTCTAATTAAAAAGGGTATTCGCCACGGCATAATTTTATAATTTTTTATTAATTCCTTTGCTCCTCTTGCACGGTAAGCTTTTATATCCTTCTCAGACAATTCTTTTTGTCCAAAATCCTCGCTAAGCTCCCTTAGTGTATTGCAAAAGATAGAAAAAGTATCTGCTATTGTTCCATCAAAGTCAAAAATTACAGTTTCATACATATTTTAATAATACACTACTAATAGCTGAGGTATAGAACTTTAATAAAAATAACAAAGAACTGTGAAGTAGTTCTGCTTCACGTTATTTGTCAAAAAAATTAATCCCGTAATAGATGTAGATATCCCCCTACTTAATAAGAAGTGATGAAAGATATAAGTGTAGCCTAATTTTCTAAAGTAGCAATGGTCTTTAAACAATTAGAAGCAGAGCTAGGTGAGTTTGTATCTTAAGATAGTGGGGTATGACTTATCGTAAGAAACAGGAAGGAAAGGTAAAGCCATACCCCTTTTTGAACGCTCAGTTGATGTCTAACTCTATTCTGATTTTGGGGTACCAAACGGAAATCTGCTGCACCAGAGCTGGCTGTCTTGGATAAAATAATAATCTCCTCTAACACGTTTAAAATTACTAATTTTTTTCCCAGTCTGATCGTCTATGGGAGGACTGTCGTCAATTCTAACAATCCAATTAGTACCGTGATAACCAACAATCTGTACTAGACGAGCTTTTCCGTCCGATAGCGCATCCAAGCCAATACTTTTCTTCCCCGATCTTTTGATTTTTCGCATCTTGGCCCCTTTCTTTAGCTCATAGACCAGAAAGTAAAGAAGCTAATTACCTATTGTATAGTATACCAAAGTCACATCTAAAATCTTCCACCAAAGAAGTTTTTTTGCTTAAACCTTGTTAACGACCTTCCGAAGCGCCGTGGTGCCACGGCCGTAAGGCTGCGGGGCTCCAAATTCAATAATTAATTATTTCCATATGAGATCTAAAAATTAAGAATTGACTTGGAAAATGCAGTTACGGAAGTTTAAGCTTGTTACAGTTGGAAGATTAGGATGCGATGTTCTTTTCAGAGGTTTTTGAAATAAATCCACCAACAAGCAGCGCTATTCCGAGGAGCAGTAAAACACCACTAAATATTAGTAGGCGAGCAGTAATAGTATTAAGTGCTAATTTCAAAGGTTTGTCTACCACTTCAATTAATATTCGAGGATTCTCAAAGTCTGAAGCTTCCAAACCCCTCTGGTAAAGGTTTGGAACTAAAGTTCTTGCAACAGGAACCATCACTAGTGCAACTAAGCTAGGAATTACCCAAATTGAACCTAGCGTCAGGAGTTTGTTTCTAAGCTTAGGAACAAGCAAAAATATAATTAGGGAAATTGTTAAGAGCAAAATAACAAAATAGAGTGGGACTCTTGCAAAATGTTTATAACCACTTTGAATAGTTTCAACTTCTTTTTCACTAATATTTATCAAATCTTTAGAACTAACTGTTCCTTCTTGCAAAAGTTCATTTTGTGTTAACTCCTTTTCCAGTTCTATCTCCATTTGCGCCTCCATCTGATTTAGGGCTTGGTCACTGAAAAAGCTAGGACGGCATCCAGCTTCCATAGGGTCAAACGTACTGGGCTGAATTGCAGCTTCCTGGGCCGGAGTACATTGGGGTAAATTTCGGATGCGGCTTTTAAAACTTTGGCTAATTGCTGTAACAATTACATCTTTTCTGTCAGCTATGTCTATTTCAAAATCTGGAATTTGAGTTTCACCTTCCAAAAATAAGTAGGAAGCATCCAGAATATTTTCAACATTCCCTTCCAGCCAACTTGGTTCTAAAACTTCGGTAATAGCTGTATCCAAGGTATCCTCACCCAAGGGCATTTCGCCTGCATCACCCTGAGCTTCAATCAAAGTTCCAACCGCACTAGGAACATTTTCATAGGCTTGCCCCTCTTTGAGCCAACTCTTTAGATTCTTGGGGCTATTTAAAGTGGTGGAAACAGAGGAAGCAGTTAGTCCAACAATAATTACAAGCACAAGAAAAATACCAAAAATAATGGAGAGAAACCAGCGGAGAATTTTAGAAAATTTACTCACTTACGCAAATGCCTTTCTGACAATTAATTATTAATAAACTAACCTAAATACATTATTAATATACAGGATTAAATTTTAGAATTCAAACACTACAACCTTTTTTCTTATTTGGTTATTAGTGTAGTCTTAAATCAAATAATTAGCACAATGTTAAAAGATTTTTTGATGTGGAAAGAAGAAGGAAGAGAGGCAGTAAAAAAACCATTTAGGGCTCCTTTTTAGCTTATAAATAAAGCATCGAGGAGCCCTAAAAGTATAAATTCTAGTAAACCAGTCAGATACGTGCTACTACCGACCAGGTATCACTTCTGGGGCAGCTTGGGGTGAAGCACTTTCCGCCCCACTAGAATCTGTTTCCGGCTCACCAGAATCTGTTTCCGGCTCACCAATATCAACCGGAGGACCTTGTTCTTCCCCGCTCTCTTGCGGAATGCTAGGAGCCTGAGATTCGTCCTCTGACTCGCTGCCGGGTCCTACACCTTCCGGAGCTTGTGAAGGAAGTTGCTGTTGTAATTCTTCGCGTTTTCTTTGGATTCTTTCCATAATTTCTTGCCTCTTTTCACCAGAAACGGCTTCCAACGCTTCACTCTGTCCACGTGAACTCTCTTCCATTGCACTTTGAATACTTTGCTTTGCCTCTTCAGGAACGCTTTCATATACATCAGTAAGAACCTGCTGGTGAATACTGGTACTCCTATCCACCAAATTTTCTAGAGCCTCGTCTATATCGCCACCCTCTTTTGCAGTCTGTGAAAGAATTCCCGCGGCGTTACCTATCATTTTTCCATATTCCTGAGCTGCTTCCGCAGCTAGATCATCTTTTCCTTTTTCTGCCATAGCCTGCGCTTCAGCAAGCCTTTTTTCGCCAATTGAAATTGATCTGTTTACCTTGGCTTCCGCACTAAATGCAAAAAACATACCAACTCGATCACTTAACCGGGACAAAAAATAGAAGGGACTATCTGGATAAATAGTCGGCTCTGGGAGCTGATACTCGCTTTCTTCATTTGTTGTTGTATCAGTAGTATCTTCGGTCTGAGCCTTAACTGCAACATTACTTGAAACGAATATCCCCACTGCACATACTGCAAGAAGAATAAATGTTTTTATCTTTGTCATTTTATTCACCCCCTTTCTAATATAATCCAATTAATTGTTTTGAAAATTGAATAATTTTCATAAGTATATTCTCTTGAAAGGTTTTTTCTCCTTGAACACTACCCTCTTCACCAAAAGGGATGCGAGGTTCGGTTTCCTTCGGTAAATCTTCCGAATTTTCTGTTCCTGTATTTTCTTGAGTCCCCTCCAAAAATTCTAAGCTACTGGGAGTTTGTTGCTCGTCCATCTCTGGTTTTTCAGTAGGAGCTTCTTCGGCAGGTTCCTCCCGCAATTCACTTTGAACAATTATTTCTAAAGCCCAAAGCTTATTTAACTCGATGTTTCCTTTGACGTTTACATCTGTACCCTCTACCAGCTCTTCCAGTGAAATTTCCTGCCCTTGGTATTTGATTCGGGTGTTTTCGTCTGTGTAAATTGTAACCAAATCGCCAGATACGACATTTAATACATGTGGTGTTCCTCCCCTTAAACTAACTGTAAAACTATTCTCTTTTGTATCTGTACTTTTTGTCTCACCCTGAAGTTCAAAACTAAAAGAATATCGTTCCGGAACCTCACTTCTTTCACGGCTATCTGTGGACGAATCAATCGCAGTTGCTGAATCTGATTCAGAGGTAGCAGTTTCGGTTTCTTCTAGGTCTTCTTCAGTTTCTGAAATGTTGGCCAATGCTTCTCCAGCATTTAGCCTTCCATATCCGAAGTAAGCGTTCCAGCCATCCTCGTTATAGCTTTCAGAACCAACCTTATCTGCGGATTCCTTAACTAGACTTAAAAGTTGTGTATTAGTTAAATCTTCCTCCTTGGCCAAAAGAAGCCCCAAAGTTCCCGAAAGATGGGGAGCACTCATTGAGGTTCCGTGTTTACTTGTATAACTATCGCCTAAATCTGTAGAAGTAATTGAAACTCCTGGAGCAGCAACAAAAATATTAGAACCAAATGAAGAAAAGCTAGCTAATTCATCGTTTTCATCAGAGGCCGAAACTGCTAAAACCCCAGTGTAAGCTGCAGGGTAAACAGGAGCATCATTTCCATTATTTCCTGCAGCAGCAACAAGAATACTACCCTTTTCTTTTGCGTACTCTACTGCCCTTTCTAATGTTTGGGAATCGGAATTGCCACCCAAGCTTAAATTCAAAATGCGCGAACCCTCATCTGCAGAAAAAATAATACCCTCTGCAACATCTGCGTAGGTTCCCACCCCAACCTGATTCAAAACCTTGACAGGTAAAATTTGTGAATAGAAGGAAGAACTAGCTACACCGGTTCCATTATCTGTCTGTGCTGCGGCTATTCCCGCAACATGAGTTCCATGACCGTGGTCATCGTCTGTGGCCTCATTATTATCTATTGTATTGTAACCATCAAGTAATAGGGGAGAGAGTTCTGCATGATTGCTGTCCACACCGGTATCAATTATTGCAATGCTGTAAAACCCACCCTTGGAATGATCAAAAGCTTGAAGAGAATTTATTTTTTTCAATCCCCACTGCTTATTAATCAGGGGGTCGTCCGGATTGTAAAAGGCTTGGGCAAGAAAGTTTGGTTCTGCAAATTCAACACCAGTAGCACTCTCGTATTTTTTGCGTGCCTCGGTTAAGGGAATTTGCGCAGGAATGGAGACAACATCTACATTTATTCCAGATAGCCTTTTCTTGTGCGTGGCTTCTTGAGCTTGGTGAATCTTAGCGATTTGAGGCAAACTCAAGCTAGTCTTAAATCCAACTAAAAGCTCGTTCTCCCTCGCTGTTCCTGAGGGAATACGATTTTTAGAAAGTTCCTTATAAGAAGCTTCTCTACGAATCTCAGGAACTTTGGAGGCAACTAAACCGCCAATACCCAATAGAGCAGCAGCTATTGCAATTATAACTGGGAGTTGAACAAATCCAAGCAGGTACTTTTTGTTCATTGCTGATTTTAGAATACCACAAAAGGCTATATATACAAAATTAAAATGTGATTTTTATTTGTAATTTTAATGAGAACAGATATCGAAAAATTGGGAGGCGAATTCAGTGGTCTAAACTTGAAGACTCGTTAAGTTCTTGTGGTGGCTTGCCACGTGAGTCTTCTTAGACTTTTACGTGGCTTGTCGCGTGGTCCCGATTTATCGGGACTATACGCGATGACCCGTAGTGTTGCGATTCTAAACCGGCTTATGGATGAGATATTCTATGTGTTTGTAGAGTGTGGAACTAACTTGGAAGAAATTGCGGTTATTTGAGGTTAACAAAAAACGAAAAGGGCACGAGCTTCTCTTTGATTGTTCTCATAAACTTGTAACAAAGAGAAACCTGTGCCCGTAAAGTCTGATTAGCTGATCTTGCCGAAAAGATTAGGGCATTGCGTCCTCTGGTCTCACAATATTGGCCTTGTACTTAGCTGGACCGGCCGGGAACGCTTCTACAAGAGCGGCCTTCAAAGCTTTACCCTCAAGGGGGCAAGTTACACTTCCTTCAGCATTTACTACATGAAATTCTGCCTGTTTAAGAAGGCTGTTTCCTTCCAAGCCGGTTATGTTAACAAACAACTCAACCTTGTAATACTCTCTCCATTCATAAGAACCACCCATACCAGTGCTTACAGTTCTTACATCTTTAGATACTTTCCAACTAATAAACGGCTGATCCTCGGGTATATTGGACCGTATATTGGACCAGTGCATTTTCCGTTTTGTTATTATTGGGTTGTCCCACATACTTCTGCCTGGTCCCCACCATCTTCTGCCCATTTCCTCTAGTAAATGTAGGATAAAACCTGACCACCTTCTATCCACTTGCTTAGCGTATTCTGTAGCAGCGCGGGAAACCTTTCTCTTGTACTTTCGTTTCCTTTCTTCTTTACGTTGCTCAGCTGCTTTCTCCCGCAAGACTTCTTGTCGCGGCCCACTTACCTTATCCAGTTCAGGCCAATCATTCTGTGACATTTTACCTCTCCTTTCTGTTTATTGTGTGCTTGCTATTACTAACTTAATTATATCAAAAAATTGCCAAAATTCAACTTTATAAGATA
>CAZOPS010000030.1:150-8889 GCA_964581885.1 uncultured Candidatus Saccharibacteria bacterium
AGGCAGGCCACCCTGCGAAAAGCTTACGGCTAGGCAGGCCACCCTGCGAAAAGCTTACGGCTAGGCAGGCCACCCTGCGAAAAGCTACGGCTAGGCAGGCCACCCTGCGAAAAGCTACGGCTAGGCAGGCCGCCCAAAACCGCATTTACACAATGTACTATACTTACGTCCTAAAGCGGTTAGATAAACCAAGCTTTTACACGGGTTCTACTGATGATCTAAAAAGAAGACTCTCTGAACATCGAGAGGGTCGGGTACAACAAACTAGTAATGGTCAATGGAAATTACATTGCTATTTTGCGTTTCGTTCCGAAGAGCTGGCTCGTTCCTTTGAACAATATTTGAAAAGCGGTTCAGGCAGAGCTTTTGCTAGAAGACATTTCGAATTTTAAAGCGACGAAGCTTTAGCGAAGTCGTTCCCACCCCCTCCGCCACCATAAAATTTTAGCGAGACTTTAAGCTTAGATTTTATGAGTGTCCTGAAGCCCATCGAAGGGCTATTGATTGCTACGTAAGCATACCCCCCCCCTGCCCTCTATGGTAAAACACATCTGTGATAAAATGGGTGTACTGTGGCTAAAGATCAGATTCAAGAAATAAAGCAGAAGATAGATATTGTTGATTTTATATCCCGGTATTTGAATTTGGAAAAAGCGGGTAAGAATTATAAAGCTCTTTGCCCCTTCCACGAGGAGAAAACCCCCTCTTTTATGGTTTCTCCCGATTTACAAATATATAAATGTTTTGGTTGTGGTAAATCCGGGGATGTTTATAGCTTTTTAATGGAAATGGAGGGTATTGAATTCGGAGAGGCATTGAAGACTTTGGCAGGCGAGGTGGGCGTGGAGCTTAGAGATTATAAACCTTCTCCCAGGGAAGATCGTAAAGAGAAGATTTTGCGGGTAAACCGGTTGGCGCAGGAGTTTTTTCATTATCTTCTTAAGGAGCACGAGGTGGGAGAAAAGGCTTTGGAATATGTAAAAGAAGAAAGAGAATTGCCGGATACTGTAATTGATGAATTTAAGCTGGGGTATGCTCCTCGGTCCTGGGAAAGTTTAGGTAAATTTCTCTTGAATAAAGGCTTTACTCTTTCTGAAATTGTGGAGAGTGGCTTGGTGGTTCGCAAAGATACGGGCAGAAAATTTTATGATAGATTTCGGGGCAGACTTATTTTTCCTCTTCACAACTCGCGCGGAGAGGTAGTTGCCTTTTCTGGACGCAGCCTTCGGGAGGACAACGGTCCTAAGTATATGAATACCCCTGAAAGCCCCGCCTTTAACAAGAGTAGGTATTTATATGGTTTATTTCAAAGTAAAAAATACATTCGCAAAGTACGTAAAGCGTTGGTAGTAGAAGGACCTATTGATCTTTTAATGCCCTTTTCCCGAGGAACTAAAAATATTGTGGCTTCGCAGGGCACAGCCCTTACTCCGGGACAGATTGGGCTGCTTAAGAGATACGCAGACAGTATTGCTATTTGTTTTGATACAGATTTAGCTGGTAATGCAGCTACCCGTCGTGGCATCGAACTGGCAGGTAAAGAGGGTTTGGATGTTTCAGTTGTTGCTCTCCCGCCGAAATATAAAGATCCAGACGATTGTGCGCGCCAAAATCCTGCTGAGTGGGAGCGTTTGGTGGAAAACCCAATTGCAGTTTACGATTTTTATCTTCAGAAGGCATTACAGAAATATGACCAGGCTACACCAGAGGGAAAGAAAAAAGTGGCAGCAGAGGTTCTCCCTGTTTTGAAAGATATTTCAGATGATATTCAAAGGGCTGCCTATGTGCAAAAGTTGGCTTCCGAGTTGGAAATGGACCTAGAGGTTGTGGAAAGGGCTATGGAAAGAGCACCGTCTGCTCGGTCAGAAGATTACAGAAATAAGTCAGAGTCGGATCTAGAACCGTATTTTGAACAAAGAGAGTACCCACCAAGAGAGTTTTATATGTTAGCACTTATCTTACGCGCTCCTAAAGATAGAGCAGGGGCATTTACACACCGTTTAGGCAAGAGTGATTTTACGCACCCTAAACTACGTGCCTTTTTTGAAAAGTTGAAAAGTTACCACCAAGACAGCGAGGACTTTATTTTAAGGGATTTCCGTGCTAAAATTGAGCAGCACTCAGAGCTTTTGGAGTTATTGGAAGATCTGGTTTTGCAGGATTTTAATTTTGCATTGGGAGACTTGGATGATGAATTGGAAGTGGGCTTGCATAAACTTAAACAAGAAAAAATAAAGAGGAAGATAAAGGAGCTGGGAAAAGAAATTGCTGCTGCTGAGAAGGATGAAGAATACGATGAAGTGGAAAAATTACAGGAAAAGTTGAACAAGTATTCACGTAAATTGCAATGAAAGAATTAAGAGAAAAAACAGGTGCAAAAGAATTAATAAAAGAGGGTAAGAAAAAGGGTTATGTTACTCAGGAAGAAGTTTTAGCTGTATTTCCTGAGGCTGAAGATGACATTGAACTTCTTGATGATGTGTATACCATTTTTGTTCAGGAAGGTATTGATGTTCTTGAAGAGCCTGAAGATGAAAAAACCCGTGAAGAGATTGAAGAGGAACTTTCACTAGATGATGTAAAAAACGAGAGTTATTCAGACCCTGTAAAAATGTATTTACGGGAGATTGGGCGCATTTCCCTTCTTACTGCAGAAGAAGAGGTTCAGCTTGCAAAGCGCGTAGAACGAGGTGTTGAGGAAGCTCGTAAGCACCTTACTCAGGCAAATCTCCGTTTGGTTGTTTCTATTGCAAAAAAATACACAGGGCGTGGCCTTTCTTTTTTGGATCTCATTCAGGAAGGAAATATTGGACTTATGCGTGCGGTGGAGAAGTTTGATTGGAGGAAAGGTTACAAGTTTTCTACTTATGCTACTTGGTGGATTCGCCAGGGAGTGACTAGGGCTATTGCGGACCAGGCAAGAACTATTAGAATTCCGGTGCATATGATTGAGACTATAAACAAATATAAGAAAGTAGCTAGAAAGCTTGAGCAAAAGTTGGATCGCGAGCCGGAACCGGAGGAGGTTGCAGCAGAGATGGAAGATGTGGATATTGAAAAGGCACGTCAGATTGAAAGAATTCGCCGCCGCCCTGCTTCAATTGAAGCTCCTGTTGGAGAAGAAGGCGATTCGCGCTTAAAGGATTTTTTGCCAGATGAAACAGTTGTTTCGCCTGAGGATAGCACTTCTCAGTCTTTGCTTAAAGACAAGATTCGGGACGTTCTTTCTACTTTGGATCCAAGAGAAAGGAAAGTTTTGGAATTCCGGTTTGGATTAGAAGATGGAAAGCCCCGGACTTTGGAAGAGGTTGGCAAAGAATTTGACGTAACTAGAGAACGTATTCGACAGATAGAGGCAAAAGCACTACGCCGTCTTCGACACCCCTCTCGTGCCAAAAGGCTTAAAGGCTTTTTGCGCAGTTCCTCATAAGATAGAACCCCCTATGCCGCCATTGTTCAGTTATTTTTGCGCAGTTCCTTTTTGTGTAGTTTTGTGCTAGGTTATATTTATGGGTTATGTAGGTAAGCTTGCTGAAAAAAAGAAAGCTCGAAAGTTGCGTAAGCAAGGTAAATCATATTCCGAAATACTAAAAGAGGTCGATGCTGCAAAAAGCACAATCAGTCGCTGGTGCAAAGATATTGTTCTTACTGATGAACAAATTGAAAGATTACGTAATAAAAGCACTGTTGGGGCTAGAAAAGGTGGTTTAATTGCTGCTAGGAGCAAAAGACTTAATCGCATTAAGAGGACAAAGAAATTGTTGAGAGCAGGGAAAGCTAAAGTTGGAGGTTTAACTAAACGAGAAAGATTCATTGCGGGAATTGGACTTTATCTAGGCGATGGTAATAAAGGTGACAGTAAGGTGGGCTTTTCTAATTCCAATCCAAATATCATTTCTTTTATGGTAAATTGGTTTCGTGAATTTTGTGAAGTTTCTAATTCCCGTTACCGCGGGCAGGTTTGGATACATGAAAATCAAAATGAAAAAATAGCTCGGGAATTTTGGTCCGAAGTAACAGACATACCTGTAAGCCAGTTTAAGAAAAGCTATATTGTTAAGAACAAAAAAGATAGTAAGAAGGTTCGAAAAAACAAGCATCCTTACGGTGTTTTTTCCATCAGAATTTCTAGCGCAAGTACACAGCGAAGAATATTAGGCTGGATGGCGGGTGTTCTAAAAGGGTTTGAGGTTGATAATAAAGGTAATTTGAAGTAAAATATAGCTACATTCCGGGGTGGCGCAATGGTAGCGCGCGGGCCTGTGCAGAAGCGCAGCTCTTGAGGGAAACTTCAAGATGCCAACTGGGTGAATTGTCGGGAATCCTAAAATCCTTGTAAGGACCATGGTAATCCGCAGCCAATCCTTCGTTAAAGCTTCGTATTGTAGGCAAGTCTTACTTTTTAGGAAGGCCTGCCTGCCGTAGCCTTGGCGGAGGCAGGTTCAGAGACTAGGTGATTACACCTTTAAGCGCCCAGTATCTACTTTCCGATTTTACATCGGAATATGATAATGAGATAGTCCACTCTCTTATGAAAGTAGGAGGTTAAGTGTAAGCCCTAGGTTGTGGGTTCGAATCCCACCCCCGGAGCCATGAACCGCGTAGGGTTCATGGCTGCGCCGCAAGGAGCAGACATGAGCCCTTAGAAGGTTCATGCCCTGAACCCAATGTGGTTCAGGGCAGCTGTTATATTTTTCCTACATGCTTAACTTCTACTACACCTACGTCTTATATTCCCTCAAAGACCACAAATTCTATATTGGATTTACCACGCGCCTATGGGAACGAGTTGAGGAACATAAAGAAGGTAAAAACATTTCCACAGCAAAAAGATTGCCTTTAGAGCTAATTTATTACGAAGCACATCTTTCCGAAGAAGATGCAAAGAGGCGAGAAAGATACTTTAAGACAAACAAAGGCAAATCAACCCTCCGCCAAATGATTAGAACTTCTTTGGAGGAGGATTTTTCCTCTGGGCGAAGGGGCACCGTAGGTAGTACGTAGCTTCTGATCGAAGTGCACCACCCCCGGAGCTACGCTGAGCCTGGCTAAACCCCGCTAAGCGGAGAGCTATTCATCTCGCCTGCACACAGGCACTAACTTCTGGTTGTGAATACAACATTTTTATTTTCTACCCCAAACAAAATTCGGACTTGTTTATATCTCAAGTATTATCTTATAAAAGTTGCCAGCTAGTGTAATATTTGTTATAGTTACTACTATTAGAGAAGTTCTACCTGCACTGCCCATCGGTGCAGTTTTTGTGTTTAGTTCTAAAGGAGGAAAGACGATGTACGGTGTGGGTTTATTTGGTTTCTTGAGTTTGACACGTTACCTTGGTACTCTTTTCGGTCGGAAGAACTCTTGGACCGAGGGGGTTAGTGTTCACCCGGATACCGTTTCCTGGGTGGGGTGGTTTTCTGTCCATCCAGTTGATATGAGGATTCCAGGGTTTCTTGTCAACCTCATTCTCGAACGTGTTGGAAGCCGGAGGAGACTTCGCGTTGTTGTCTTTGAAGATGCTATTCGCACTGTTGGGATTTGGACTCCGGGACAGGCTGCGAAAGTAGCCAGCCAAATGGAAATCGGTGAAGATGGTAACTTCCATTATGCCAATGAACGCAGCGGAATCCAGCGCCCTTTGCAGTTTCTAGGATTGGTCGAGTAATTTCGAGGTAAAGGAGTCTGGGAAAATGCATGCAGGGCAAACAGTTATAGTGTCAGTTGTCGCTACCCAGGAAGTAACGGACGCTTCAACGAAAGAACAGAAAGAAGCTCTTGGCTTGAAGGTTCGTAACGCTGTGACTAACGTTACACTTGCGGCTATGGGGACAGTCGAGTTCGAGTGGCGCTGCCCACTTGTTTTCGCTAGCGAGGTTGATGTGAGCGTTCGGGCAGCGGTACGCCCCTCGGACACATTCGACCTGAGCAGGGGCGAGCGAATCGATCTACTGAAGGCAATCCTTCTGGTTTTGCAAGATGCACGGGGAGATGTATTCCCGGAACGCTGTATGATGAAGTTCTGCTTGGAGGAAGTGAGGGGGGCGCTTTTTGCGGAGATGACCGGAGGGCCTTCCTACCGATTGCCAAAGAAGCGTTTTCAATAGAAAGGCGCATGAAAAACTAAGGAGCCTATATGAGTGCGCAAGTAGCAGTTCGCTATGGAGATACTCCCCGCTGGGTTCAAGCAAAATCCGGGGACGTCGAGGAGAACGAGGATGGGACGGTTGATGTATTCGCATGGGGTTATGTTTTCAGAGGGTGTGAAGTGTTTAAAGCACCTTCTGACCGGTTCGAACCAGAGACGAGATATGTGTTGGTAACACACCCCACTGGAAACAGGTTGCGGGTCTGGTGGCCGGTTTAGTTAGATGATCATTCAGTATTCGTAAAGCGAGCATGTTTTTCGCCCCGCGGCGAAGATATGCTCGCTCGTATCTTTTTATGCAACTCTAAGCCCCGGGGGCTTAGAATAGAATGACTAGTCTGTGTTTCCAAGCTATTGAGTAATCGCGTTACTATCTTATAAAGTTGTAAATTACCCCCCAAGTTGCTATAATTCCTTTTAATCCAGGCCGAAAAGGCCAAATAGAAGAAGCTTTGCTTACCGGGCGAAAGGCCCGAAAGGAGACGACGAAATGTCGGAGCGAAGTATCACGATTCGGAGGACGGATTTGGCAATCAGAGAAGCTTTCAAGATTGCCCTCGCACAATACGGTGTTAGGTTGGTTCCCGACATGCCGTTTATCAAGATTGTTGGGAACAAGCAGTATGGCTGCGTTACAGTCTCGACCAAAGGATGTGCGGGTGACGTAGTTCTCAGAATTAGTGATGAGAACTTCTACTATTTCATCCAGGTTAAGATTACTCGGATGTATGGTGAAGAGCTCTCCCGGCCGCGAGTTGTTCGGTTCGAGCATTCTGGTGGGATATTGAATAACTTGATGCATATCCTTAGCGAAGTGACTGCTCATCGCAACATTGTTGCCTATGAGCTGGTCAAGTTTGCTCAAGGATACGATGTAGCGTCTTCGTTGCGCCACCACATTTGGGAGTATCCCGAAGTGGATGTGAAGATGGGCTACATTGTGCTTAGGTACGAGGTCCCTGAGCTTCAGATTTCGGAGCTCGTGCTCTGGTACAACAGTGTTTCGGGGTTTTTCCGTGGGGAGCTTGACGGTTCTGAGTTCGACCGAGATCCGCTGACTGGGGAATGGTCTCGGGCTTAGTAAGATTGTGAGTTCGCACAGGGTTTTCTGTATGGATTTTCCTAGCAGGAGACCCTGTTCTTTTTCACCCAACTCCTACTACTAGACTAGATTTTCCACCAAACACTTCCGAACGCCGTTCACCACACGGAGCCACGCTGAGCGTGGCTAAACCCTGCTAAGCGGGGAGTTATTCATCTCGCCTGCACACAGGCACTAACTTCTGGTTGTGAATACAACATTTCCATTTTCTACTCCAAACAAGATTAGAACTTGTTTACATAACTTCTAAATAATATCTTATAAAATTGGATTTTAGGGTGTTTTGTGGTATAATATCTGCAGTAACTGGCCATATAAAGGCCTTGAGAGTAGAAGAATCAGAATTGAGGAGGGAATTATGGAGCACTTGGGGTTCTTGCCCGCAGAATGGGATGCTGATGACCTCGGTCATCTCCTTTTGGAGCATGCCGAGCAGATCAGCACCTTTTGTGGGAAAGACGTGACTGTGGTCTTACAGCACCTACGGGACGAAGAGCCTGTGGATCAAGATGTCCTACATGACTCCAGTAGATACGCCACCGTTATATTCAGTGAGGAATTTGTATCTGCTTACAGGAGTGGGGACTACGCAAGTGGTTGGGCAATCAAGCCGCGTAAAGTTGTGGCGAGCTTGGCTCAAGCACTGCGTATCTTGGATAAGGGTTGGGGTATAGATCCTTATATGGTTATCAACGACCGCCCTGCCCTTCGGGTAAGTAGTGTTGACCACATGACGCTAGATTGGGTATACACTACTCTTTATCCCGCTTTCCGGTGGGATCTCGAGGAAAATCCAGTCCCGCGCAGCGTCGTGGATCGGATCGCGGGAGTTATCAAGAACGGCCGAAGCAACAAGGTTAGTGGAGGTGTTATCAAGGCCGGTTTGCGGTGAGACTATCATTAGGATAAGGAGAGTGCGATATGTATCTTGACAGCCCGCGTTGGAAAGAAGGAGTTTGTGAGGTTCATAGGCTTCCTCAAACGCCTTGCCCGGCGTGTATTGCGGAAGGACATGATGACATGTTCGTCCATTTGCAGAGGGCGGACATAGAGTGCGGTGGTCTGGACCCTGACATGCCTTTAATTGGATTTGTTCCAGAGGGCGCTCCGGTTGTGTTGCACGAGGAGAAAATCAGGGGAGCCGGACTAGAAGGATTATTTCGAGGTTGTACGGGCCAGTTCAAGGACCCCGATGAGCCCGCATGGGGAATTGAACTCCTTGAGAATCTCGGAGTTGTCGAAGCCTGCCGTGCTGACGAGTTCAGTGTTGTCACCCAGAGAGGTCCTGTTTGTATGGCGTGACAATTACCCGAACGGGGGAATTCTCGACGATGAGAACCCCCGTTCTTTCATTTTTAGAAATAGTGAGTAGAGGGGTGGGGTAGGGACTAACCAATTGCTAGCAAATTCTCGGTTTCCCCTTTAACAACAGCAATATCATCAATTTCTTTTAATATACCAGTTCGAAAAGCGTGCCAGTGCGCGAGCC
>CAZOPS010000031.1:0-8775 GCA_964581885.1 uncultured Candidatus Saccharibacteria bacterium
CGCTTCTGAGCGTAATTTCCAATTTCGTGATTCTGATCACAATTTTCTCTTGTTTCTAGTCCCTTATTTCTTATTCGCATTAATTAGCTATCCCAATTCGCTATCTTAGATCTTAAACTCAATCACATCGGCATCCTGAACTTTGTAATCTCGGCCACAGACTTCAACTGCACCAACCTCTTTTGCAGCTCGCCAAGAACCAAATTCAATAAGCTTTTCCACATGTAAAACCTCAGCCCGAATAAAATTCTCGGCAAAGTCACTATGAACAGTTTCAGCAGCTTCCAAAACAGAAGAGCCTCTCTTGATTGGCCATGCACGAATTATTTCCCCACCTTTAACAGTATAAAAGGTAATAAGCTCTAAGAGATTATAGGAAGCTTCAATAACGCGGTCTAAACCAGAAGCTACTCCCAACTCGCCTAAGTATTCAAGTCGCTCTTCTTCCGAAAATTCGGCTATATCTTCTTCAAATTTTGCAGAAATCACGAGTGGATTATTCTTTTTTATGAAAGTACTCACCTCTTCACCAAAAACATCAGGGGCGGCTGTTCCCTGAACGTAAAGCTCGAATTTATCCTCATCAACATTAAGAACCAAAAGCTGGGGTTTTAATGTCAATAAATTTAGTTCCCTAATCTTCTCCTCTTCTTTTTCAGATAAAACAGCCTTATTAGCTAAATAACCATCCTCCAAAGTTTCCAAAACTCTTTTCAAAATGCTAAACTTGTCCGGATCATTCGCGCGTAGCTTGTGATCGCACACTCTGGAAACAGTTTCCATATCCTTTAACATTAACTCCGTATTAACTATTTGCAAATTTTCATAAGGGTTGGTTGAACCCACGCTTTCCACCCCAGTTCCTTTAAACGCCCTTACTAAATGCAAAATAACATTCACTTCCCTAATATGTGAAAGAAATTCATTACCCAAACCTTCTCCCTCATGCGCTCCATCAACTAAACCAGCTATATCTACAAACTCAATAGCTGCTGAAATATTTTCCTGAGGCTCTAAAACCTCTACCAACTGGTCCAAGTACTCATCTTCTACTTCCACCACACCTACATTAGGTTCAATTGTACAAAAAGGATAGGGTGCTGTATTAGCAACAGCACGACCCAGAAGAGCATTAAAAAGAGTTGATTTACCAGCATTAGGAAGCCCTACAATGCCTACTGAAAGCCCCGACATACTACAAATATAATATCACGAATCGCAGAACACCCTTGAAAAAACATCCCCGAAAATTATTCAGATAGGTACTCTTTGGGCTTATCCCAATTTTCGTTATACTTAACCGCTAATTCAAATTGCTCCCGTGCCTTGTCTTCCTTCCCCCGCTCCAGATATACTTCCCCCCGAAGCACATAGAGCTCAGAAAAAGCACGGTTTCCATTTTCAAAAATCTCCTCGGTAATTTCAAAAACCTTCTCATAATCCCCCAGTTCTTTATATGCCTTTACAGGTTCTATTTGATACCACAACATCCTCCGGGGTAGATCATCTTGAACTTCTTCAAACGCTTGCACAGAACTTTCATAATCGCCTAAATGGTAAGAACTAGTAGCTATATTAAATTGTGGGTAAGCACTCTCGGAGGAAAGTTCCGCCTCCTCCCGAGCACGCCTAAGCGCATTTTCCCAAGCTACATCTTCAGAAAATTCCTCACCCAAGATCTCCTTCAGCAAAGCTGTATCCTTTTCTCGATAAACTACTACATAATTATAATTAAAGGGTTGCCACAAAGAGAGAAAATCATAGTAGGAAATTTTTCGATTTGGCCCCTGATAAGAATCATCCTGAATCACTTTCTGAGCCGAATCATCATACCCCCGAACAATCCTAAAGTGGCCAATATCATCATTAGCATGAAGCCATGTTTTCACCACTACTGGAAAGCCATTAGCGGTAAGCTTTTTTAGAAGATCAATGTCCCCATTTGCTCTACTGACAGCCTGCAACCCGTATTTTTGCGCCCATTTCACAAATTCGTGAGTAAAAATGGTTTTATCATCATTATCACCTTGTGGGTTCTGGTAGGGGCGCATCTTAGCTCCTAATTCAGATTGAGAGACCTCCACACCATACCAAGAGAGAATCATTGACAATGTCGCAGGCCCACAATTATTAAAGGACTGATAGACATGTCTAGGAGATCCTAATAATATCCTCTCCCCAGGACTCTGCACACTAACTGGATCCTCCTCTATCGAAAGATTCTTTTCCTCTTTCAAAGCTTCTCTATCCTCGGAAGTTTCTAATTGCCGGCCGCTATTACGCACATTTTGCACAAATTTTTCCTCTAAAGGAGGAGTTTCCCGCTGAGTTAAAAATAGAATCCCCCCCAAACCAGAAACAAATAAAAGTGTAAAAATAATAATTAGCTTTCTCATTGTCTTAAAAGCTTACGAGTAATCTAAACTGATGAGGAGCTACAATTTTCGAATTCGGGAGCCTTCGGGGGTATCTTCCACAGAAAAACCTAGATCTCTAATTTTGTCCCGAATTTTATCTGCTTTCTCATACTCATCTGCTTCTCGAAGCTGTTCTCGCTTTCTAACCAGCTCCTCCACGTCCCGAGGAACAGTTGCAACCTCAACATCCCTCAGACCCAAACCTAAGACCTGATCAAAGTCAAAAAGCTGCTTTCTAGCCGTAGGCTTGAGAGAAACATCCTTGTTCGCTGCGCGCACCAACCGCCAAACCACATCTAAAGCACTCGGAAAATTAAGGTCGTTGTTTACAGCCTTACGGAACTCGCGCCCAGCTTTCTCCAGATCTGGATCGGAAATTTTTTCTCTCCCCTCAAACGGTGGTGTAGAAATAAACCTTTTCAATTTCTCCAGTGCTTTTTGCGCCGAACCCAACGCCTCCCAGGTAAATTTTAAGGGATGTCGATAACGCGCTGTAAAGCAAAGATAACGAAACGCCAAAGGATCATAGCCCCTCTCAATCAAATCATCAAGAGTATAAAGTTTCCCTTCAGACTTACTCATCTTGTCCTCCCCTAACTGCAAATAAGCCGCATGCACCCAGTACCTTACAAATTCCTTCCCTGTCGCTGCTTCGCTTTGGGCAATTTCATTTTCATGGTGAGGAAAAACATTATCCTCTCCACCAGTATGTATGTCTAATTGTTCGCCTAAATAGGCCATACTCATAGCACTACATTCAATATGCCAACCGGGATACCCCACACCCCAGGGCGATTCCCACTTCTGAAGATGAGTCTCGTCCGCTATCCACAAAGCAAAATCAAAAGGATTCTTTTTCCCTGGCACAGGCTCAAGCCGCGAACCAGCACGAAGTTCTTCCAAATTCTTCCCGGAAAGCTTCCCATATTCTGGAAACTTCGAAATATCAAAAACCAAATACTTCCCTGCTCTATACGTATAGCCTTTACTCCCCAATTTTTTAATAAGTTCAATCATCTCCTCAATGTGCTCAGTAGCCTTGGGCATTACATGTGGCTGTTGAATATTAAGCCTCTCCAAATCTCTCAAAAAAGCGTTAGTATAAAAGTCTGCTATTTCCTTTGGAGTTTTTTTCTCTTCCCGCGCTGCTTTTTCAATCTTATCTTCACCCGTATCTGCAGCCAAATCCTCATCCGCAAGATGCCCAACATCAGTAATATTCATAACTTGCTTCACATCATAACCGTCATATTCCAAAACGCGGCGAATCAGGTCCGACATAATATAGCGCCACATATTACCAATATGAGCATACATATAAACAGTAGGCCCACAATCGTACATGCGCACAAAATCATCGCGCAGAGGCTCGAAAGTCTCTTTCCTGCGGGTTAGAGTACTGTAAAACTTTAATGCGGGCATGGCATTATGATAACACAAGAAGAGGGATTTTCAGTAGATTCAGCTGATGTACGTGGATGTAAAGTGGTTATACAGGAGACACACAGTGGATACGCGTTGACATACAATTGTTTATCTATTGGCTATCACGAGGCCTTTAGGCCGAATACTTATTGCAGTTTCTGAACCCTGCAAAAACTTCATATCTCTCTTCTTCCTTCAAACGCATGAGACAGAGTCACCTGATCTGCGTACTCAAGATCCCCTCCCACCGGCAGTCCTTTTGCAATTCGAGTAACCTTTATATTCGTTGAATTAAGCTGTTCCTTTATATACATTGCTGTAGACTCACCCTCCATTGATGGGTTGGTGGCGATAATTACTTCTTTGACCTGATGTTCGTTCGCCAATTCCCCAGAACCAGGTTCTGGGACCGATCTTAGAACCTGGTTCTTTTCCTTGGCGAACGAACCCTTAACCCTCTCCACCAACTCACTAATCTTCAAATCCTCAGGGCCGATGTGGTTAACAGGTGAAATTACACCATGCAGAACATGATACAAGCCTTTGTAACTGGTCGTCGCTTCCACCGCCAAAACATCCAACGGATTTGCCACCACGCAAATTGTGCTTTGGTCGCGCGACGAATCTCGGCAAATAGAGCACGGTGACTTTTCATCCACACCAAAACAGTTTTCGCAAAGAACGGTTTTCTTTCGCAATTCTTGTAATGCTTCCGCCAATAACTCCACCTCTTCTTCAGGCACATACAAAAGATAAAAAGTCAGCCTCTTAGCTGTCTTTGGTCCTATCCCTGGCAATCTCTGCAACGAGTTTATTAAATTTTGTACGGGTTTTGGTATTTTCATCTTTTCTAGATGCCAAAATGAAAACAGCTGGGGCTACACTAGATCATCACCAAACACTTCCACTGCCTCCTCATCGTATTTTTCCAAATTATCACAATTAGATTTCTCTTTCCTCTTTTTAGTGTCTTCTGAAGAATCCTTATCACGCCCCTTGCGTTCAGAATTCTCTACTGCCTTACTGCCTACCCTCCCACTGCTATCCGAAACTGACGAAAAAGATTCCTCTGAACCCAAAACACATTGCACACGCACAGGTACCCTCACAACTTTCTCAATTACTTTCTCAATAAGTGTTCTGTTTTCAGTTAAATTTAATTTATCTTTATGAAAAGAGTAAAACGCTTCCAAAACCAAAACCTCTCCGTCATAAGATTTGGGACGGACAGATCTCAGCAATGCACCAAGAGAATGATTGTAGGGCTTTATGGAGTTCAATACTTGTTTCCAGTTCTCCTTCACTTTCCTCAGACTTTGCACACACCTATTATTAGAATCAGAATTATCAACAGTATCTATGTTCTCCTCTGCCTCCTCTGCTTGCCTATCTGCAAGTGTCTTTGAGCTAGAGCTCTTCTTCTTAGAATTTTCATTAGAGCTCTCAGAAAGATTATTCTTGTCTCCTGCCAGAAAACTTACGACAGCCAACTCCAAACCCAAAGTAGGTATTGGAGACAACGAAAAGTACTTTTCGGATTGAGTAACTTCACTAATCAACTCCCGGCTACGGTCCTCTTTCAAGGCTTTTGCCTGCTCCGACATTTTGTTAAACTCCTCCTCTGAAGCTTCCACTAATTCTTCACCAACTTGAGCATTAATAAGCAAAAGGTCACGCAAGTAATCCAAGAGATTGCCATAGAAAAACTCAAGGTCTCCCCCACCCTCGTAGTACTTATTTAGAAAAACTAGAGCAGCCTCCTTATCACCCTCAATCAGAAAATCAATAAAAGATGGGATATCTAAATTGCGGCTGCCACCAACTACTGCTTCAACACTTTCTCCTCCAACAATAACCTGCTCCAAAATAGTCTCTGCATCCCTATATGCACCTCGAGCAGCCCGAGCTATTTTTCTCAAGTCGCTCTCTGGTAAAGACTCTCCTTCCTTCTCACAAATCATCTTCAGCAAGTCAATAACTTGATTTTCCCGAGCACGCTTAAATTCAAAAATCTGACATCGAGATCTAACAGTTGCTGGCACTCTCTTTGGTTCCGTAGTAGCCAGAATAAAAATAGCGTGCTGTGGCGGCTCCTCCAAGGTTTTCAGAAGCGCATTAAAAGCTTCCCGTGTTAGCATATGGACTTCGTCTATCACATAAACTTTCTTGCGTCCCTGGGTAGGTGCTAATTTCACTCTATCCCGCAGTCTTCTAACATCAGAAATTCTTCGGTTTGAAGCAGCATCTATCTCGATCAAATCCATAAATTGATTTGCTGCAATTGCTCTGCACGGAGCACACTCCCCACAAGGTTCTCCAGACCAATTATTCTCGTCAGCTCTTTCACAATTAATAGCCTTAGCCAAAAGCCTAGCCATTGTTGTCTTGCCTGTTCCCCGCGGACCCGCAAAAAGATAGGCATGGCCTACCCGTCGTTTGGAAAGTGAACTCAAAAGAGATTTTTTGACTGCTTCCAAGCCCACTAATTCTTCAAATTTTTGGGGGCGATATTTAGTGTAAAACATAAACTGTGCAGCTAAGAAGCTGCGTTAAACTGTTTCTCACTGCGTTCGAAACGTAAAGCAGTGGTAAAATGCAACTCAGAAGTTGCGTGAATTTTAACTAAGAAGTTACGTAACTTGCAACACAGACGTTGCGTAACTCGGTTGTAACTCGCCTCGCCAAAGCTCCGGTCGAACGGAGCGCGAAGCGCAGGTAAATTACAAGAAGTTACCACAAGTTACTTTCTTTCTACATTTGTATTACCACCGTATTACAACTGTATTACTAATCATTAATCCACTTTCTAATAACAGCTATCAATTCACCCTCGATTAGACTCTCAAGCATCCTTAATTCATTACCACTAAATTCTTCTAAAACATAGTCTGCTGGTTCCACTCCCTCAGGCGGGCGGCCAATACCAATACGCAAACGCCAAAAATCCTTGGAATTCAAAGAATCAACGATAGACCCAACCCCATTATGTCCAGCTGCGCCACGTCCCTTCTGAAGCTTGTAATCTCCCAAATCAATATCCATATCATCATGAACTACCAATAAGTCCTCGAAATCAATGCCTTTTTCCTCAACAACACGCCTCACTGCTTTTCCCGAAGAATTCATTCCAGTCCTGGGTTTGAATAGAATCACATTATCAACTTCCGACATAGTTCCAGCAGACTGTAACAAATCAACAACTAAAAAGCCCGCATTGTGGCGGGTCTTTTTATACTTCTCGCCGGGATTTCCAAGACCAACAATCAATCTCGACATTACTTCAAAAGAGTATTAACGAAAAAGCAAGGTTTCTTATAAACAACAGTCAACTTATCGTAAATCATAAACCGTAATTCGTAACCCGTAAACAAAAAGAAAGCTGTAGCGGGGGGTACCGTTTTCAAGAGCATAGAAAAATTTGTCTAAACTAACATATCAAATAACACTAATCAATTACAAATTTTTCTCTAAGCGTGCTGACTCAAAAAACACAATACGGGCGCGCGGTTCTTGAAAACGCGTACCGCCGCCACAGCTAATAACTATCATGATGCTTACCTAAAAGATGCAAAACTCCATGACGTACTAAGCTAGCCACTTCTTCTTCGTAGCTATGACCCAATTCCTCGGCCTGTTCCTCTGCCTTCTTCTTATCAACAACTACCTCCCCCAAGAGAAAAATTCCATCCTCTCCCACTTCCTTAATTTCGAAAGAAAGCACATCAGTTGCACCTTTTTGTCCACGATATTTCTTGTTCAGCTTTTCCATTTTACTATCGTCTACCAAAGCAAAGGTAATTTTAAACTTACTCATGAATTGCAAAAAAAAATCCTAAATCCGAAAAGGAAATGTTCCGTCTCAAAGTTTCAAAACTTTAAATTCCTGTCACTTGGACTTGTTTAGAATTTAGTACTTAGGATTCAGTATTTGAAATAGCTCACAAATACTATTTATTAAGGATACTCTCTACTACTTCTCTCACCCTGTTCCCCCCAACTCTACCCTTCACCTTAGGCATAACAGCTCCCATAACCTTCCCTAAATCAGCTAGAGTTTCAGCACCCACAGTCTCCATACTTTCCTTAACAATGTTCCGAAGCTCTTTTTCGGAAAGCTGCTCAGGAAGATATTCCTCAATAATTTCCAGTTCCTGCTCCTCCTTGCCAGCTAAATCCTCCCTGCCACCTTCTCTGTAAGCCTCTATCGATTCTCGGCGTTTCTTAGCCTCTTTGGAAATTACTTCCATCTCATCCTCCTCTAACAACTCTTCCCCACCCGCAATTTCCGCGTTGTGCAAAGCTGCTAAAAGCATACGAAGGACTGAAACTTCTAATAAAGCTTCTTCTTTTATTGCTTTCTTTAAGTTGTCTTTAATACGGGAAGTTAAGCTCATCTATGATGCTGAGAGAAACGCCATTCAAGTTCTTTTCTTTTTTTCTTTTTTATTTCTGATGGTGGTTTGTAATATTCCCGCTTTTTCAGCTCCTCCATAATCCCGGCATCATAAACCTTCTGATTAAAGCGGCGAAGCGCCTGCTCAATAGACTCCCCCTCCCGTACCTTAACTTCTGTCACGTGTGTTAAATTACACCTCCTTTAAAAATATGTATAAACTTGAAACAACCTCAGTCTACTAAATTTTACACCTTTACAAAAAGGTAAGCAAATCTAGCACAGAAAGAAAAAAGCTTCACTACAAGGAAAAAATAAGCCAAACTGCCATTCCTCCCTGTTTGGAAGGAAAAATTGGAATAGCGAATTGGTATGGCGAATTAATGCAAATTTAACAGTAGCGAATTAATGCGAATTGATATAGCAAATCCATGCGAATTTAACAATAGCAAATTATTGCGAATAAGAGATAAGAAATAGGAGATAAGAGAAAATTGTGATCAGAATCACGAAATTGGAAATTACGCTCAGAAGCGTGAA
>CAZOPS010000032.1:0-8696 GCA_964581885.1 uncultured Candidatus Saccharibacteria bacterium
AATTGGTCTTTAGGTGACTATTTTAAAGAAGAAGCAATTTCTTTAAGCTTTGAATTTCTTACATCTCCTGATTGGTTGGGGTTAAGTCCGGAAAGATTATATGTTTCTGTTTTTGCTGGTGATGAGGATGCTCCGCGTGATAAAGAATCTATAGAGTGTTGGGAAAAAGAGTTTGGCCGCATTGGTATTAGTGCCCGAATTGGGGAACGAATATTTTTATTTGGTAGAGGGGAAAACTGGTGGGGTCCGGTAGGTGATACAGGTCCTTGTGGGCCTGACACAGAGATGTTCTATGATACGGGGAAAGAGCCTTGCGGGCCGGGCTGCGATCCTTCTTGCCAATGTGGAAAATACATTGAGATTTGGAACAATGTTTTTATGGAATACAATAGAAAAAAATTCAAATTACAAAATCCAAATTCCAAAGAGGAGTACAAATACGTGCCTCTAGAGCAGAAGAATGTTGACACGGGGATGGGTGTGGCTAGAGTTGCTGCGGTAACTAGTGGTTTTGCTGATGATGATTACAAAACCGAACTATTTCGCCCGATTATTGAAAAGATTGAAGCTATTTCTGGTGAAAAATATTCTGAGCGGAAAGCGGAAAGCGGTACGCGGAATGCGGTAAAGTCCATGCGCATAATTGCTGATCACGCTCGGGCGGCGGTGTTTGCAATTGCTGACGGAGTTGTACCTTCTAATACCGACCGCGGTTATGTAGTTCGTCGGTTGATAAGAAGAGCAGTTCGTCACGGTCACCTTTTGGGAATTCAAGACAAGTTCTTATCGCAAGTCGCCGAGGTGATAATTGAGGAGTATAAGGACCTTTTCCCTGAGTTGGAGAAGGGGGAAAAAGCAGTACTTGATGAAATTTCTAGTGAGGAGAAAAGATTTGGTAAAGCTTTGCGGAGAGGCCTAAAACAGTTTGATCAGTTGGTAGAAGATTATGAGAAGAGCGGAAAGAAAGAAATTTCAGGCGAAGCTTTGTTTGACCTTTACCAAACCTACGGATTTCCTTTGGAGTTGACAGAGGAGTTGGCACGGGAGCAAGGCTTTTCTGTTGACAAGGTGGGTTTTGAGGAAGAATTTGAAAAGCACCAAGAGAAGTCTCGTTCTGGCGCAAATAAAAAGTTCAGCGGCGGTTTGGCCGGAGAGTCGGAAGAAGTTATTAAGTTGCACACAGCTACTCACCTTTTACATGAAGCTTTGCGCCGGGTGTTAGGTAATCACGTAGAGCAAGAAGGATCAAATATTACTCCGGAGAGGCTTCGGTTTGACTTCTCTCATCCAAAGGCGTTAACGGAAGAAGAGCTGGAGGAAGTTGAAAATTTGGTTAATAAAAAAATAGAGGAGGGCTTGCCGGTAACTAAAGAAACTATGTCGTTGGAAGACGCAAAACAACAAGGGGCTTTGGCACTGTTCACAAATAGATACGGAGACGAAGTAAGTGTTTATTCCATTGGCAACTTTTCAAAAGAAGTTTGTGCTGGTCCCCACGTTGGATCTACTGGAGAGCTTGGCAATTTCAAGATAAAAAAAGAGGAGTCTGTTGGTCGCGGCAAGCGAAGAATTCGTGCTATACTGGAAAGTAGTTAGGCAGTTGAACAGTCCGGCAGCTGACCTGTTTTTGATTTGTTGTTGCTGCGACTGTTTTTGGGTTTACTGTTAAACTGCCAAACTAGCAGATTGAAGATGACTGCCTTAAAGTTTTTAAAAAAATCAGACAGATCTCCTTCCCCCTGCTATCTCTCTGTAGATGTTGGTTCTGGCTCCTGTAAAGCTCTTTCTCTATCCTGTTCTGTTTCTGAAGAAAAAGAAGATGAAAAAGCCAGTAAGATAAAAGCGTTGGGAGCAGGAAGGGTACATCAGAAAACTTCTGATATGCGCATGGGTGTGCCCGCGGATATTAGGGCAGTAACTGCTAACATCGGAGATGCAGTGGACGAAGCGATTCTTCCCTTGGAAGGTGTTAAAGTGAAGAGCAGGATTTTGGGCCTCTCGGGGGAAATGATTTCTTTTCTCACTACTAGAATGCGTCTAACTAGGGCAAACCCCGAAAAGCCTATTTCGAAAAAGGAAATTTCCCGAATAGAACGGAAGGCACAAGATGCTGCTTTCATTGAAGCGTACAAGGAATTAGCAGCAAGAAAAGGTTATTACGATTTTGATTTGGAAATAGTGGATTCAGCAATAGCGGGGGTGGAAGTGGATGGATTTCCTGCTACAGAACCGGATGGTTTTAAGGGAGAAAAGGTGGAGCTTTCCTATTTTAATTCTTTTGCTCCTCAGAACCGTCTCTTTACTCTAGAATCTATTCTTCGTAATTTAAAACTTAAACCTCAGCTGGTTACAGCTAGCATGTACGCCCTCTTACACGCGCTGCTAGAGAGTTCTGTTAGTACGGGGATTTCATGTATTTTGATAGATATGGGTGCAGATAAGACAGATGTTGGTGTTGTTTTTGACAGTTCTATAGTTGCAAGCCGTACATTTCCAATTGGTGGGCGAGATTTTACAGAGGCTATTGCACATGGTTTGGAAATTTCTTTTTCTGAGGCCGAGGAGTTGAAATGCAAATATAGTGAAGGGGAATCTGATAATGCTAAAATTAAAAATGCTGTTAATGATGTTTTGGGGGTTTGGTCACAAGGATTAATAGATGCACTAGTAGATATCAAGGAAGTAAAAGCATTTCCACCCCAGGTTAATATTTACGGCGGTGGCGCAGAGTTCAAACCAGTTTCGGAATATTTAAAGCCTCTGTCTTGGAAGCAGAAATTACCTTTTCATGGCGATCCACGGGTGAAAGTTCTTAGACCAGGGGACTTCGCTTTTTTTGAAGATGAAACAGGGGAGATAAGCGAATCTGATTGGGTTGTTCCTATTGTTTTAGGGTGGTTTGGCTGTAAAGTTCTTTAGTTGTGATTTAGCTTATGACTAACGTGACTCTTTCCGAAAAACCAAATATTGTTTCGGTTTTGGAGAAAATAAAAGGGGCCTCTGTTTCTGAGGTGAAGCTTTTATTACCTAAAGACACAAGCTATTGGAATGTGCTTGCTCTAAAAACTCTTTCCAAGCAGGCGGAGGCATACGGAAAGGAGCTGAAGTTTGTGGCACAAAATGAACAGGGTAAAAAGCTGTTAGCTGCTTTTCGTGGAGAGCCAGTATCAGCAAAGGATGTTAAGAAAGCAGGTCCTTCTTTCTTGGATCAAATTTTCACATTTTTTCAGACTGCGCGATGGAAAATTTTGGCTGTTTTAGGTGGAGCTGTTTTGGTACTGGTTGTTGCTGTTTTTGTTACTCTCTTCTATCTTTCTGAAGCAACCATTACTGTTAACTTCAATACATCTCCTTTGGTAAAAACAGCTGCTGTTATTCTTGACCCGCAAGTTTCTGTTTCGGAGGTAGAGGGTATGACTATCCCAGCAATCCCAGTAGATGTTCAGGAGTCAGCTGAATACGAGACTGAGACTACGGGAGAAAAGGATGTGGGGACTAAGGCAGAAGGTACAATAACGGCTTATAACTACGATACCGACAATTCTAAAAGTTTTCCATCGGGTGATGCATTAATTACCGAAGACGAAGGGCTCCGGTTTTTGTTAGATGAATCTATTGAAGTTGAAGAAGCTTCTTCCAGTGCAGAAGGCTCTGATCGGCTTATTAGTCCGGGGACTTCTGAAGTTAAGGTTACAGCAGATAAGATTGGTAGTAGTTACAATATTTCTAAAGGTGTTACTCTTTACTTTGAAGATCTTGACGATGATTTTTGGGATGATGTTTATGCAAAAGCTGCAAAAGACTTTTCTGGTGGTGAGAGTAGAACAATCCCCGTGGTTACTGCTCAAGATCAGGAGCAGCTCCTTTCTGATGGCTTAGAACAGATTAAATCAAAATGTTCAGAGAGCCTTTCGGGTAAGCTTCTGGAAGATCAGAAATTAACAGGAAAAGCGGTGGTAGCAACTCCTCTTGAACAGGCTTATACTCCGGCAATAGGTGAAGAGGCAGAGAAGTTAAATTTGCTATTGAAGGTTAGGTGTAGCACTCTTGCTTATTCTGAGGAAGATCTAAGTGAGGTCTGGTTGGGCAAGTTGGAGAGTTTGGTCCCGGAGGGGTTTGAGTTGAGGAGCGATGATATAGAGATAAGCGTTCTTACTGTGGAAAGGCCCTCAGAGGGTCAGGGGCTTGTGCTTCAGACAGAAGTTGAGACTAAATTATCACCAAAAGTAGATGAAGAAAAAATTAGAGAAGATTTGGTTGGAAGATCTTTTTCTGATTTGGATGCTTATTTTTCAACTTTGCCTGATGTTAATTCCTATGAGTTGCAGCTTAGACCCCCAGTTATTCCAGCGATACTAGGAAGGTTTCCTTTTAAGAAAGATCGAATACATGTTGTTTTTGGAGATAGCATTTGAACTTAGTTATTAAGTCCGTGTTTATTCCTCTTTTCGGGAGAATTTGAAGCCCTCTCCTTCTTTTAGCAAGTCTGTTTTGATTAATTTATCAATTAACTTCAGTGATTTTGCTGGTGATTGCTTCAAGGCGTTACTCATCTGGGCAATAGTATTATCGGAAACTTTCAATGATTCTTTAATTTTGTTGTATGAGGTGTCGCGGCGTAGTTCTTTTAGAATAGCTAACCTTTTTGCTACTCGTTCTCTTTCTGTGGGGGATAGAAGGAGCTTTAGAAGAATTTGACTCTTTTCCGTATCTTGAATAAAGGCAAAGGCATCCCCTAATTGGGTAAATAGTATTCTTTGGAGTCTTTCTTTTTCTGGTGTTATAGAATTCATTAGTCTTCTACTTTGTAGACTAGGTCACCTTCTCTGACCCTGTTTTCTACTTTTAGTCCTATTGCATCGCCCGCCGAAGCGTTTTCAACAGGCTGGTTATCTACTTGTATGGATTTTACTTCTTGCGTGAAATCTGTAGTTGCACCTTGAATGTGAATTTTATCTCCTATTTTTAGAGTGTCGGACAGCTCTAATACACCCACTCCGATGTTAGTGTAGTAGTGTGTAATTTCTCCAACTTTAGTTTCCAAGATGTTCTTCACCCCCTTTATTAAGATTAAGAGCAGATTTAAAAAAAGATGTGGTAGGCACGCTTACATTGAGCAGGGTCAACATGAGGGTAATTCTAGACTAATTTTAAGGTCATTAATTGTAAATGTCAACCCCACGGGGTCTTGGGTGTGCATTTAGCTTGTGGTTGCAGGTTTTGTGTTAAAATAAGTATGTGATGTTTTTAGGCGTTGATTGGGGAAAAAAGCGAATGGGGTTAGCTTATTCTAGTGGCGACATAGCCGCCCCTCTAAAAGTTTTGAGAGTGACAAACCCAAGTGAAGCAATAGCTGACATAGCTAGTGTTTGTAAAGAGTTAGGTATTGATAAATTGGTAATAGGAGTTCCGTTAGACGCTGACGGTAGCGAAACTGAACAATCGAAGGAAATAAGAGAATTTGGGAAAGAGCTTAAAAAGAGAGTTGGAGTAGAAGTAGCTTTTTGGAATGAGGCTCTCACTTCTAAGCAAGCCTTGAGGGGTAAAATCAAAAGTGGTCAAGGTAAAAAGAGGAGGGAAAGTTTGGACGCAACTGCCGCTGCCTATGTTTTGCAGAACTATTTGGATTCCCACCGGGCAGCATAACAACAATTTGGTTTACTGGTGTACCCCAACACGAAATGAAATATCTTTTGATTGCAGATATTCATAGTAATAGTACTGCTTTGGAAGCTGTTTTTAATGAGGCAACAAGATTTGATGAGGTTTTGGTTTTGGGTGATTTTGTTGGCTATGGACCTCGGCCAAATGATTGTGTAGAACTTATTCGGCAGACCCCTTTTTCTGCTGTAAAAGGTAATCACGATGCAGCAGTGCTGGGGCACCTTGATCTTTCTTGGTTTAATGTTGATGCTCGTCAAGCAGTTGAACTAACCAAGGGTCTCATGTCTGAACAGAACAGGTTATTTTTGGAGAAATTGCCTTTGAAAAATCAAATTGATTCTCAACTTACCCTTGTTCACGGCAGTCCTCGGAGACCTTTGACCGAGTATGTTAGAGATAAATATTCAATTAAAGCCAATTTGGGATACTTACATACTTTCATTACTTTGGTAGGACATACGCATATTCCTGCAGTTTACGAAGTTTCTGATAGTGAGATTAAGATGTTGGGGGCAAGTACTATTAAGTTGGACTTAGACTCGCAATATGTTGTAAATCCGGGGAGTGTTGGCCAGCCGCGTGATGGAGACCCAAGAGCTAGTTATGCATTGCTGGATTCAAATTCAGGTGAGTTAGTATTTAGAAGAGTGGGGTATAATATTCAGAGTGTTCAGAAGGAAATGCATAGTCTTGGATTTCCACGTTCTTTGCGAAAAAGGCTTTCCCGCGGAGTCTAAATGAACCCTGTTGCGAATATGTGCAGCGATAACGGTTAGCGCTTTTTTCGCAACAGGGTGTAGAATTCAGCCAATTCAAAAGGTCTTTGCATGTAGGACCATCTGGTCAGAAACTGAAGATCTTCCTCGCTTAGGTCTTGTCTGTGGTACAACCGTGCGAGGATTCGTAAGCAGCGCCGCCTCCTTCCTTTTGATTTTGAGAGTCTGTAACATTCTTCCGCGAACCGGATCAACCGGTGCCTCATATACGCGATCTCTTTTGCTTGTATCATTTTCCCCTTTTCCTTTTCTTTCACTTTTCCCCCTTATTATTTCTTAATCTCTCATTTCTTATTTCTTATCCCTTATTTCCTTTCTCCTATTTCCCATCTTCTGGGCCACCTATTTTACTAAATAAAACCAAAAATTGCATCCTTTATCACAGCAACATGTTTTGCTAGACTCAACTTGTATCAAGAGTTGGATGGCCGGTATAACAATAATTTAGTGTATTGGTACACCGAGGGAGGTGAGCTAGGTGACAAAAATATCCCGATACGGCTTAAAAGAGAAGCAGAGAGAACGGTTCACTAATGAACTGTGGGATCTCTTTGCGTCTTTTGAAGATGCCACGGCGGCAAAGAATTTTCTTGTGCATTACTTAACTCCTGCTGAAATAATAATTTTTGCCAAAAGATGGCAAGCGCTACAGCGTCTCGCAAAGAAAAAATCTTATGGAGAGATTGGAAAGGAGTTAAAAATGAGTTCAACAACGCTCTCTCGTTACAGTAATCGTATGCGAGCAGATGCTAAATTTCGTGAAGAGATACTTTCTCGTGTGTGACGGCTCGGAAGCGGGATACCATTAATTTAGTTTATTGTCATACTGGAGTAGAGGTTTCGATTTTAAGATGTTAAAAATAATTTGGTCTGCGGAATATCTAAAATATGATTTTGGTCCCGGACATCCTTTTTGGGCGGAGCGGGGTAAGGTGTTTTTGGATTTGTTGGGAAAAACTGATTTAGAATATGAAATTTTGGAGCCAGAAAAATCAAGTGACGAAGATGTTCTTTTGGCTCACAACAAAGGATATCTGGAAGGTGTAAAGAGGATGTACCGAGAGGGTGAAAATCTTTCCGTGGATACGCCGCTTCGCCCCGGCATTTTGGATGCGGCTTACTATTCGGTAGGGGGTTCAATTCTTGGCGCCCGAGAAGCTTTGGAGGGGGCCAAGGCTGTAAATCTTTTGGGTGGGTGGCACCACGCCGGATCTGATCACGGCGGCGGTTTTTGCATTTTTGCTGATCACGCTATTGCTATCCGGAAGCTTCAGCAAGAGGAGGAGATAGAAAAAGCAATGATTTTTGACTTGGACGCGCATGCGGGCAACGGAACGCAAGAAATCTTTTATAGAGATCCAACAGTTTTTAATATTTCTCTTCACCAAGATCCGCACACATTGTATCCCGGAACAGGCTTTGCGGATCAACGGGGTTCTGATGCGGGAGAAGGTTATACTTTGAACGTTCCCCTCCCACCTGATATACAAGGTGCCCAATATTTGGAGGAGTTGGATGATGTGCTGGAGCTTTATGATGACTATGAACCAGATCTGACTTTAGTTATTTTAGGTGTGGATACTTATAAGGAAGATCCTCTAACTCGTTTAGGTCTAGAAGAAGCGGATTACTTCGAGATAGGTAAGCGCCTCCGAGGCCTCGAGAACATGGGAGTTCTTTTCGCTGGCGGCTATTCCAAGAAAACTCCCCATTTGTGGCTAAAATTTCTGCAAGGGCTTGTGATAGAATAATTTTAGTGAAGATCGTGTCTTGGTTGATAATTTTATTTTTTGTTGGGGTGTTAGGTGCTTTTGTTTTCACAAGGTTGAAAAATAGTCCTCTATTTAAAAAGCTAAATGATAATGGACCGGTAAATTTGGATAAATCTATGGAAATGACTCAAGACAATTTAGGGACAATTGAACTACCTTTGCCAAAAAAGACGGGAGAGCTATCTATTGAAAAAGCTATTTCCGGGCGACGCTCGCATCGCGAGTTTAGTTCTGAGTCCCTTACTACTGCGCAGATTTCTCAGATCCTTTGGGCGGCGCAAGGCGTTACCAATGAAGCAAAAGGATACCGGGCGGCCCCTTCAGCAGGTGCGTTGTACCCCCTTGAACTTTATTTAGTGGTTAAAGATGTTGGTGTATCAGATATGGAGCCTGGTGTTTATCATTACCTTCCTGTTGAACACTCTATAAAAAAGATTTTAGAAGAAGATGTAACTAGTGATTTAGCTGCAGCAGCACTCGGTCA
>CAZOPS010000033.1:0-8387 GCA_964581885.1 uncultured Candidatus Saccharibacteria bacterium
TTCTGGTCTTTGGTTGTCTTTAAAATTAGGAGAAAGCCAAGTTTGATAGGAAGAGTAGGGATAATCCTCTGGTGCCACATTTCCATCAAGATTAGTTTTTTTGGACACAACAGGGTTTAAATGTACATATCTTGTTACGTTGATTACGGATTGCTCATCGGGTAAGCTTTTGGCTTTATAAGCTCCTTGGAAAAGACCTCCTATTCTGTCGTATTTTGTGTTGAAGAACCGGGAGTGACTGTTGGAAATATCAGAAACAAATCTGGTGATTCCGTCTTTCCTTGAGGGTTTAAGAACAAAGTGATAATGATTGGGCATCAAACAGTATGCAATTAGGTTAACACGGAGATGATCAATACTTCTGGGGTTGATTTGATTGTAGAGTTGCTTTGCTTCTGCCTTTAGGCTTTCGTATTGTGCAAAACAGGTTCCCTGATTGTACAGGTAGAAATCAATTACATCTAGGAAGCGGTGGAAGTCTCTCTCATTCTCAAAAATGTTGCGTTTCTCTACCCCACAATTATAGATATGGAAGTATTTGTTGGTGTCAAAAGCTCTTGGTTTTGTAGCCACCCTTATAATTAATTTAAAGCCTTAGAGTTTTGGGGTCAAGGTCTTTATTTTAAGTATTTTAGACCTCAGAGGTCTGTTAGCCCTTTTGCTATAGGGAGTTTGGGCTGTTTGGTTGGTTCGGCTTGAAGAATGCTTTTATGGCGGGCTTGTTAGACCCTTGAGGTCTAGGAGGGTTGGGGTTGGTTTTGGGAGGGGGTTTTGGTACAATTTTAATTGTAATGCCGAGAGTATACCCGCCCAGTTTTGTCAAGAAACAAGTTCTGCCTGATTCTGACGGCACTCATCGTGCTGGTCTTCTCCAAAGACCTGCTCTTTTTGCTTATTTTTCTTTCTTTGCCCTGCTTTTTCTTACTTTAGTTGGTTTAGATGCTTACTTTCCTGGAGTGTTGGGTTATGCTACTGATATTTCTTCTCAAGAAGTAATTGAGCTTACTAATCAGGAGCGGGCAGAATTGGGCCTTCCGCCACTAGAATCAAATGCTGTCTTAAAGCAAGCTGCAGAGGCTAAAGCGCGAGATATGTTTCTTAAAAATTATTGGGCGCATAATTCCCCCGATGGTTTGGAACCTTGGGATTTTGTTGACCAGGCTGGCTATATTTATCTTTCTGCTGGGGAAAATTTAGCAAAAGATTTTAACCACTCTGCTTCTGTAATTAAGGCTTGGATGAACTCTCCTACGCACCGCGATAATATTATAAATTCTCAATTTGGAGAAATAGGTGTAGCTGTGGTAGATGGGGAATTAAATGGGTTTAAAACAACATTGGTGGTGCAAATGTTTGGCACTCCTCAGCCTTCTTATCTTGCTGGTGTGGGCGAGGAAGAAAGTGAGGAGGCAGCGCAGGTTTCGGTTGCTGGGCAAGAAACTGCTGGTGGTCAAGCCGAACCGCAAGAAACTGAACTTGAGCTTGTTTCGCGTGACAGCCAACAACCTTCAATGACTGGCCAAGCTTTTGCTGGTGCTCCCATGGCTCAAAAATTTGAAGATTTTAATTGGCGAGACTTTGCTCTTACAGGTGGTTTTGTTTGCGCAGGATTCTTGGCAGTACTTTTCCTCTTAGATGTTGTGATAGTTTCCAAGCGAAGGGATTTGCGGCTTACTTTTAGAACATTAGCTCACCTTGCTTTTCTTGGATTTTTGCTTTTTGGTATTTGGTATTCGCAGGTGGGTACTATACTATAAAACCAGTGCTTAATTAATATGGGAAAAACACTTCACGCTTTATTTTACATAGCCTTGTTTATAGTTTTATTGTTGGGTGGTTTTTTACTTTACTTTTTCCAGGGGCAACCAGGCGCACAGTTGTGGGTAGTTATTGGCGCCGCAATTTTTTATATTGTTTGGGGTGCAGTCCACCATGTTTTGGAGGACGAGTTTGATTGGGAAGTGCTTTTGGATTACATGTTAATTGCAGGTTTGGTAATAGTAATTTTCCTTTTGGCAGTGCGCTATTAAATTGTGGGGCTTAGTTGTTATTTTCTTTAATTATGAATAGGTTTGCCGCTACCCTTTCTCTTTTTCTTTTGCTAATTTCTGTTAACCTTGCTGCTTTTCCTTGTTGTCTTTATGCAGAGGAGGAAGCTACTAGCAGTTTTTCTGAAGCCAAGATTGAAATTTCTCTATCTGAGAAACCCATGGTGAAAATTACTCCCGGCTCTCCGCTAGCTTTGCTTAGATTCGCGTGGGAAAGAGCGCGCCTTTTTTTTAAGACTAGTTCTCGGGAAAAAGCTTTGTTGGCTTTGCAGTTTGCAGGGAAGCGGCTGGGGGAGGCTGTCCAGTTAGCTACCAGAAAGGAAAATGTAGAAAAAATTGAAAAACTTTATCAGGAAAGAGCTCAGTTTTTGGAAGAGTCATATAAACACGGTGCAAGTGATCCTGAGGTTAGAAGAAAGCTGCTTCAACAGTTGGTGTTAGGGGAAGATGTTTTGGAGAACTCCAAAGAAAAGTATTCTAGCCCCCAAGCTTTAGAAAAACTGCGGGGCCTTTCAGAGCAGCAGAAAAGTTGGACGCAAAGCTTGGAACACGGATTAAGTGCAGAAGCTGAAGGTTTTTTTGATGTGGAGAAAATAGCTGATCTTGAAAGTTCTTTTTCCGCTGAGGTTTTAGGGGAACAAGATTCGGTAGAAAGCTTTTTCTCACGCGCAGCCAAGTTTTTATTTGGTACTAAGAGCAACATTGTTTCTCCTTTTCAAACTCCAAAAAGAATAAACTAGACTTTGGATTTTTGTTTTTCTATGCTAATCTTTAATTTACAGTTTTGATCACGATTTTCCAGAAACCCTGTCTAAATAAGTGGTTTCTTTTTAATTAAGATGAATACTACTGTTATTATCCCTACCTATAATGAGGCAGATAATATTGGGCCCCTTATTGATTCTCTAGAGAAAATCCTTACCACTTTTGTTTCTGAGCAAGAGGAAATAGAAAGTTTTAATATTTTGGTGGTAGACAGCAATTCCCCCGATGGCACTGGTGAGGTAGTTAGAGAGAAAATTAAGGAGTTTGATAATTTGCGAATTGTTTGTGGTCCCAAACAAGGGTTGGGCACAGATACAATTCGAGGAATTCGCTACGCTACTGAAAAGCTAGATGCAGATATAGTAGTTACCATGGATGCGGATTTTTCCCATAACCCAGAAGATGTTCCCCGGCTTATTTCCAAGGTTTTGGAAGGTTATGATTATGTTATTGGTTCCAGATATGTAGAGGGGGGTTCTATACCCTCTAATTGGGGGCTGCACAGAAAGTTTTTAAGCTTTTTTGGAAATTCAGTTGCACGCATTTTTGGTGTTTGGGAAGTACATGATCAGACCCCAGCTTTTCGCGCTATGCGGCGGGAAATTTTGGAAAAGATTGATTTTGAAGGATTGCCGGAAGGCTATGCTTTTCAGATTGGATTGGTCTGTCGAGCTGATGATGCGGGGGCAAGGTTTGCTGAAGTTCCTATTAATTTTACAGATCGGGAGAAGGGAAAGTCTAAAATGCCGCCCCACACAATTTTTGAGACTCTTGGTTTTTTGCTAAGATACAGAGTAGGAAAGATTTTAAATGTCAAATTTTAAATTTTAAAATTGGCAATTTTTTATTATGAAATTTTCTATTGTAATTCCTGCCTATAACGAAGAAAAAAACATCCGTAAATCCTTGGCTAAAGTTTTTGATTATTTGGAAGAGAAGGATTTTAAAGGGGAGGTAATAGTGGTGGATGATGGTTCTGGGGATAATACTGTTTCTGAAGTACGGGAGTTTTATGGTGGGCGAGAAGATTTAAAGCTCTTGGAGAAACCGCACCGGGGTAAGGGTTTTGCAGTTCGCGACGGTGTTTTAGCAGCTAGTGGGGATTACATCCTCTTTTCTGATGCAGATTTAGCTACTCCTATTGAGGATGCAGATCGGTTGTTAATGTGGCTTAGGGACCATGATTTTTCTGTTGCAGTTGCATCCCGGCAAGGTTTTGGAGCAAAGAGAGTTGATGAACCCGGGTATCGCCATATTATTGGTCGGGTTTTTAACTTCATAATTAAGCTTGTTGCACTTCCCGGTATTGAAGATACTCAGTGTGGATTTAAGATGTTTACAGGGGAGGCGGCAGACAAGATTTTTTCTTCTCTCCGCGTGTATGGGGACACAGACAAAGAAATTTCTCAGCCTTTTTACGGTGCTTTTGATGTAGAACTGCTTTACCTAGCAAAAAAATTTGGGTATAAGATTAAAGAGGTGCCCGTGACTTGGAAACATGTGGAAACAGCGCGGTTTAACTTTGTTTATAACGCGTGGCGAATGTTTTGGGATGTGATCCGAGTTAGGATTAACGACATTAGAGGTTTGTATAGTAATTAATTTTAAATTTTAAATAACAAATTTTAAATTAAAGAAATTTAGAATTTAAAATTGGAAATTGGTAATTTATAAGTTATGAATATTACTTTTTTGGGTGCAGGCTACGTTGGCCTAACAAGCGGAGCAGTTTTTGCTGATCTTGGAAACAAGGTTTGGGTAGTGCGTAGAAGTAAGGATAAGGTAGAGATGATGAAGCAGGGCAAAGTTCCTTTTTATGAACCAGGGTTGGACGAGGTGTTGGCAAGAAATGTAGAAGCAGGCCGACTTATTCCTACTACCAGTTATAAAGAGTCTGTTCCCAATAGCGAAGTTGTGTTTATTTCTGTAGGTACTCCTATTAGCGATGGTGGCAGTGCAGATCTTTCTCAAGTAAAAGCAGCTGCTAAGAGATTAGCTCCCCTTCTCGGCGATGAAAGCACAGTAATAGTTGATAAAAGTACAGTCCCTCCTGGTACAGCTAAGCTTGTTACAAAAATAATTGAAGGAGAAAACACCGGGGCTGATTTTGAAGTAGCATCTTGCCCTGAGTTTTTGCGGGAGGGAACAGCTCTTTCCGATACTCAGGATCCGGATAGAGTAGTGATTGGAACCAAGTCAAAAAAAGCTTACCAAATTTTGAAAGAACTCCACGAGCCCCTTGATACAAAAATTGTTCATACCAGTGTGGAAAGCGCAGAGATAATTAAGTACGCGGCCAATGCTTATTTGGCACTTAGAATTGGTTTTATTAATCAGATTGCTAATCTTTGCGAGGAGGTTGGTGCTGATGTTTCTGATATTGTACAGGGAATCGGCTCCGACAGCAGAATAGGTGACCATTACTGGTATCCGGGAATTGGTTACGGGGGTTATTGTTTTCCCAAGGATATTGCCGCTCTTGGTGCTCTTTTTGAGAAATATGTGGATGAAGATAATCTATTTTCCAATCTGGACCAATATAACCGCGCCCGACCGGCGAAATATGTGGGGAAGATGGTGGAAGCTTTGGGTGAGGTAGAGGATAAGAAAATTGCAATTTTAGGCCTTACTCCCAAACCGGGTACTGACGATATGCGCGGTTCGCAAGCAGTTTATTTTGTTCGCGCGTTGCAAGATCTCGGTGCTGAGATTACAGCTTATGACCCAATGGGAATGCCAGAGGCAAAGAAGATTATGCCTAATATTGAATATACGGAAGATATGTATGCTGCTCTTGACGGTGCAGATGCTTTGGCTGTGATTTGTGAATGGGAACATTTTGAGGATTTGGATTGGGAAAGAGTGAGGGAGCAGATGTGCGGTAACATCGTTTTCGATGCTAGAAGAATGTTTGATCGAGCTGATTTGGAAGAGCAGGGCTTTGAATATATGGGCGTCGGCATTTAAGATTCGCATTACTAGTAACGGGTAACCTATCACGTCTATTTATGAAGGCGTTAATTACTGCTGGTGGGCGGGGAACTCGCCTCCGGCCAATAACTCATACCTCCAACAAACATCTTATCCCTATTGCAAATAAACCAATGATTTTCTATGCCTTAGAAGCGGTTCAGGAGGTGGGTATATCTGAGGTTGGGATTATTGTTAATGAAACTCGACCTGAGGTGGAATCAGTGTTGGGTAACGGCGAGGAATTTGGTTTAAATATTTCTTATATTGAACAAGAGGAGCCTTTGGGGCTTGCTCACTGCCTCAAGATTTCCCGCGATTTTCTGGGAGACGAATCTTTTTTGTTTTATTTGGGAGATAATATTTTAGCTGGTGGAGTTTCTCCTTTTGTTAAACGCTTTAAGAATGAAGACGTATCAGCGTTGTTGTTACTTTCAGAAGTCCCGGACCCGGGAAGGTTTGGGGTTGCAGAAATAGAGGGTACTAAAATTGTGGGGATTGAAGAGAAGCCAGAAAACCCCAAAAGTAATTTTGCTGTGACCGGAGTTTATTTTTACACGCCAAAAGTTTGGGAAGCTGTGGAACAGGTAGAGCCTTCGGCTCGTGGGGAGTTAGAAATTTCTGATGTTCATGATTATTTGATTAAAGAAGGTTACTCAGTTATATATGAAAATGTAAGTGGCTGGTGGAAAGATACAGGTAAGCCGGAGGATTTGCTGGCAGCTAATCACTTGGTATTAAGTCGCCTTGAGGGAGAAATAAAAGGGGATTTGGAAGGCACTGAGGTTAGAGGTTCTGTGGCAGTGGGGCGCGGTTCTAAGATTAGAAACACACTCCTGCGCGGTCCGTTAATAATTGGAGAAAACGTGCGAATAGAGGATTCTTATCTAGGGCCTTACACTTCTGTTTCAGACCATTCTGTTATAGTGGAGAGTGAGCTTGAAAATTCAATTGTGTTAGAAAATGCAGAAGTCCTGAACCTACCCGCGCGGTTGGATGAGTCAATAATTGGTAAGGAGGCTTTTGTTTCGCGGGGTAAGAGATTGCCACGGACTTTAAGAATGGTTGTTGGTGATCAGAGTCAGGTTGAGATGGTATAAAGTAGAAACTTCAGCTCATTCTTAGTTTTGTTGTATGCTTTAGTGTTTCTATGTTTCTATGAAAATATTTGTTACTGGGGGGGCTGGCTATGTTGGCTCCTTTGCCACCAAAAAACTTAATGAAGAAGGCCACAAAGTGGTGATTTTTGATAATCTTGAGAATGGCCATCGGGAGGTAGCTGAAAGGCTTGGCGTTCCGTTTGCTGAAGGAGATCTCCGTTGCAAAGGCGATATAGAAAACGTCCTTGATTCTTCTTTTGGTGCAGTAATGCATTTTGCTGCCTATACTGCGGTTGGACCCTCGATGAAAGATCCTCGAGCCTACTTTGAAAATAATATTGGTGGCGGGCTAAATTTGCTGGGGGCAGCTTTAGATGAGGGTATTGATAAATTTATATTTTCATCCAGCAGCGAAGTGTATGGTGAGGCGGAAAAACTTCCTCTAACCGAAGGAATGCCTCTTCAGGCAACTAATCCTTACGGGGCAACAAAGGTAATGTTTGAGAAGATTTTGCACTGGTATGATCGGGCTTATGATTTTAATTATGTTGCTCTTCGCTACTTTAATGCTGCTGGTGCTGTACTTGATGGTTCCATGGGTGAGCATCATGAACCAGAAACCCACTTGGTTCCCGCTGCTATTTTGGGAGTTTTGGGCAAGCGGGAGTTTAAGCTTACTTGTGCTACAGATTTAGATACTCCAGACGGGACTCCTATTCGCGACTATACACATGTTCTGGACATTGCTGATGCTCATGTGCGGGCTTTAGATTACCTTGAAGATGGTGGGGAAAGTAGTGCATTCAATGTTGGGAAGGGCAGCGGTTCAACTGTGTTGGAAATGGTTAAAGAAGTAGAACGGGTAAGTGGTAAAGAGCTGCCCCGGGAAGAAGGTGAAAAGAGAGAGGGAGAACCGTCCGCTAAATGGGCCTCAACCAAAAAAATTAAGGATATTTTGGGCTGGGAAGCAAAGTATGGAACTAAAGAGATAGTTGAATCAGCCTGGAAATGGCACTCCTCACACCCCAACGGCTATAGTTGACAGCGCCTCAGTCAAGCGCTAGTCTAGAACCAGACCTTTTGTGGTTTTGTAGCTTTTCTCTGCAATTTTTCCTGTTATGGAAAACGGTTCTAAAACTTTCGAATCTTTGAAAGACCTTAGATTTGTAGATTTTGTTTATATATTTTTCTTTCTAATTTTCCCTATAGCTATTTATCTTACTGCTAGCTATTTTTATAAACAAAATATCCGAGATAACGTTAACAGCTGTCTGTCTATTGAAGAAGAATGCTTGCAGTTAGAAAATAGGCAAGCGTGTGCTGCAAATAGATTGTGCAGGTGGCATGAAAGTGAGCATATTTGTTGTTTTGTTGGTAATTATGCGATGGAAAAGCTTTTGGGTGGCACCAATTGTTGTCCAAAAGAGGAACTTTGCAACTAGTAAGTTCTAAGGCGGCGACTCCTATGTGTGTTCTGCAAATTACACAGGAGCCGCCGCGCGGC
>CAZOPS010000034.1:0-7784 GCA_964581885.1 uncultured Candidatus Saccharibacteria bacterium
TGCTATTAATCCTATTGAGCAGATTCGCCGTGGGAGGGATACAGCTCGACAGTCTTCAGCAAGAGAGGTAATGACGGCGGCAGAGCGGTATTATGGTACGCATGCGGGTTATGGTGGGACATGGGTAACAGATGCAGCAACCCAAATTACAGAAGCTTCTGATATTATTACTGATTTGATTGCTGCAGAAGAGGTACGTTCTGGGTTTAGTGATAGGAGTCCAATTCAGGAAGAAGAACTTTGGTATTACATTGATGGTACTACTGAGGAAATTCGGGTGTGTTTTGAGCCGGAATCAACTACTTTTACAGATCAGGCAAGTTGTGTAGATGCATCTGACTGTTCAACTGATGGTGACTGGTATTGTGTTCCAGATTCTGGTTGATAGCATTATCGGTTTTGTTGCAAACTGTGACTTTGTATTGAAAAAGAGGCCCGGGCGAATTTTGGGTTCGTCCGGTCTTTCTTTTGCTTAAAGATATAAATTTTATTATGGTTAAACTCTTTTTGCTTTTTGTATTTGGTTGTTGTGTGGGTTCTTTTCTTAATGTTCTAATTGACCGCCTTCCTCGGCGAGATGGGGATGATGCGGCCGGCGAAGGAAAAAAGCCAGGCTTTAAAGACCGGTCCCAAAGCCTGGCTTTAAGGAATTCGCCGGCTGGTCGGAAGGAAACCATTCTCCTTGGTAGGTCCTACTGCGAATCTTGCAGCACTCCCCTACTCTGGTTTGACCTTATTCCCCTTTTTAGCTTTCTTTGGCTCGGCGGAAAGTGTAGGCACTGCGGTGAGAAAATTCCGGTGAGGATTCCAATTGTAGAACTTCTTACAGGAATAGGATTTGCTGTGTTGTTTTGGTTCATTTCGGATTCTCGCCGATTTATGGCTGATTTTCGCGGAGGGTATTTTTGGTCGCAATATTTTGTATATTGCACGTTATTTTCCTCTTTCCTTGTCCTCTTTTTTACTGATCTAGAGTATGGTGTGCTTCCGGATGCGGTTGTTTTTCCAAGCATTGCGGTGGCGGTGCTTTGGCATCTTTTCAATGCTTTACAACACTTCACTACGCTTTTCCACACTTTTCTCTTGTTTCTAACTCCAGCTGTCGGTTTAGCACTTTTTTTCTTGCTAGTAATTCTGATTACGCAGGGTCAGGGTATGGGTCGGGGTGATGTTAAGCTTGGATTTTTAATGGGATTGATTTTAGGCTGGCCAAGTACTTTAGTAGCAGCTTATTTAGCCTTCTTGTTTGGGGCAATGGTGTCTGTTATTCTTTTGATAGGTGGAGCAAAAAAGATTGGGCAGCGAATACCTTTTGGGCCGTTTCTGATTGCGGGAACAGCGGTCTCAGTGCTTTACGGGGAGGTTATTTGGAATGCGTATGTTGGGTTGTTATAACAGACGAAAAGAGTAGTAAAGTATAGTAAAAAAGTAGTAAAGTGTTGTAGTAAGGATAGCAAAGTGTGGTAAAGAAGTTGTAAAGTTTTGTTAAGAAATATGAAAGAAAGAAAAATTAAGGATTTCACGGATTTGGAAATTTGGTAGCTCGGTCACAGATTAATTGGGTTAGTTTACGAGTCAACTAAGCAGCTGGTTAAAGAAGAACCTTTGGAAAAATGGATTACTGTGAAGCAGGTTCGTCGAGCTGTCCATTCCATTTGTGCAAATATTGCGGAAGCTTATGGTCGTTACCATTATGCAGACAGCTTAAACTTTTTGTACCATGCTCGGGGGTCGCTGAAAGAGGTAAAAAACTTCCTTTTACAAATTGAGAGCCTTTATCCTTCCTTCCATGATTTGTGTATGGAAGGCGTAGAGATAGCTGATCGGTTGGGTGTTAAGCTTAATAATTATATTCAAAGAACTAGGAATAGATTGAACAATACTTGACTATACTTTACAACTCTTTACAATACTTTTCTTCTTTCTTGCGAGAGGAGGTGTCTTTTACAACAAATGACTTTACTTAGAAAATGTAAAAACAGTGCTGGGTTCACTTTAATGGAACTTCTTATTGTGATTGTGATTATTGGAATTATTGGTGGTATTGGGGGCGGTTATTATCTTACCTCACTTAAGAGGGGTCGCGACGGGCAAAGGGCTGGAGACCTTAATAATTTGCGTAATGCTTTGGAAATGTATTATTTGGATAATAACAATGCGTATCCAGACCCTACTGGTGGGTTGGACGCTTATACAGAAGTTTCAAATTTGGAAGATGATTTAGCAACTGGCGATAGTCAGTATATTAAAGTTATGCCTACTGATCCATCGGAGGGTCAAACTTATTTGTATAGCTCAGATGGAGATTGTTATTGCCTCTCAGCAAGGATGGAGATGGAGGAAAGTGCACGAACTGAAATTGGCGATTGCACTTGTCCTGACAGTCATGGTGATGATTGTTATTTGGTTACCTGTCCCTGAGGTAACCAACGCTAATAAACGCGAAAGAAAAGCGCTAATTTACACGAATTTAAAAAGGTAATATGCGGATTAGAGGACAGATTTCTCGCTAATTTCTACTATGACTGGTCTGTTTAAAAATGTAAAATTTAAAATTGTTAATTGTTCCCGGGGGTTTACTTTGTTGGAGATGACCATAGCTATAGCTATTATTGGTTTTTTGATCGGGATTGGATCTTTGAGTTATTTAAGTGTGTTGAAAAGTGGTCGTGACTCCGCTCGCCAAAGTGATTTAAAAAGAGTTCAAAGTGCGCTGGAAATGTATTATTCTGATAATCACTCTTACATTAGGGAGGGGAACTGTGCTCCTGGAGATTGGGTGGAATTGACTGATTTGCATGGTGAGTTAACTGGTTCGCGTTATATAGATGAGCTTCCTTGCGACCCTCTGGATAATAATGATTCCGCACCTTGTGATGTTGGTGACGACGCGCGCTACTATTATTGCGCAGCACCTAACAACTTATGTTATTGCTTGGCCGCCAAAATGGAAAGAGATACTGCGGGATACGTGGAGGGTGGTTGTGATTCTAAACCCCCAGAAAGTGATGAAACTTTTTATTATTTAACCTGTCCGTAGGTTTTGGATTTGTTTTTGAACTATGAACAAAGATTTTGGATTTACATTAGTTGAACTTCTTGTGGTAGTGGCGCTTATTGGTATTTTTGCTGCAATAACTATTCCTTATTTTGGTGACTTTGCGCGAAACCAGACTCTTAACCAAAGTGTGGAGCAGCTTAAATCAGATTTGCGCACTGTTCAAAACAGAGCTCAGAATGGTATTGACAAAAGGGATGATGATACGGAATATTATTGGTGGGGCATAGATTTTGATTCTGGTTCTGGGACTTACAGCATAGTTCAGTCGAGTAACGATGAAAACAACCCGAGTGATAATATGGAGGTAAGAAGGGAAAAAAGTCTTCCCGAGGGTGTGGAAGTTTTGAATGATGTTACAATATGGTATAAGATGATGACAGTTGAGGTTTATGTTGATAATACTCCTTTGGTTGGTTCTTTGGATATTGTTGTTTCGTTGGAAGGAATGGAGAGGTCTATTACTATTACATCTGGTGGTGAGATCAATGTTAGTAGTGGGGGATGAGTGCTAAAAAATTATGAACATTTTCTTCTTTTCTAAAAAAGATATTAGAGCTGAATGTAAACAGGGAGGTCAATCACTAGTAGAGGTCATTGTTTCTGTATCGTTGATTTTTATTGCACTTGCCGCTCTTTTGGCTTTGGTAGCTATGAGTATGCGAGGATCTGGATTTGGTACTACTAAAGCGCGGGCTGCCAAGCTTAGTAATGAGCATATGGAAATGATACGCGCCTACCGTGATTCTGTGGGCTGGGACAACTTTTATGATCAAACAACTGATGGGTGTGCCGATGAAGAAACTTGTTACTTGGACGATAATTTAAGCTTGCAGACCGGCAGTGAGGGAACTTCTGACCCTTTTACCTATTATTTCCAGGTGGAGACAATTGTCGGTGGGGTGGATAAACTTCGTGTGGTGGCTAATGTTGATTGGCGTGAGCACGGTGGGGATAGAAGTATTTCTGCAAAAGCGCTTCTTGCTGATTGGGAGTAGATTTCTACAGAATATCTTTCCCGCTAAATATTTCCTGTTAGTTTTGCTTCGAATTTTTCTTCTACAGCTTTCACGATTTTTTCCCGCAGTGGTTTAATATCTTTGTCCGAAAGAGAACCAGTCTCTGAATTATATTTAAGAGTGAGAGTAACTCGTTTCTTCTTTTCCTTTTTAAGAGCGGTATCTTGGTAGACAGTTTTTACAGTTATTTCTATTTGGTAATCCTTATTTGTTGTTTCTTCTATAACATTCTTTATATTAGCAACTAGTGTCCTCTCCCCTACTTCGAAGGTGAGATCTTCAATAATTGGGGGATGCGGTGGCAGTGGTTGATAAGCTTTAAATTTCTGAGCAAATTCTATTAGTGATCTGGTGTTAATGTTAAACCCAGCAATGTCTTTTTCAATTTTGAAGTTTTGTTGAATATCTTTTTTAATTACTCCGACTTGTCCTATCTTTCTTTTTTTCTTTTGTCCAATTTGAATTTCTGAGCTAGCATTTCTTTTCCAGAAAGAACAATCTTTTGTAAGCGGGATGAATTTGACATCTTCAATTCCCAGTTTAGCTAAGAGAGCTTCAACTGTTCCTTTTGCCTTGTAAAAAGCATCTTCCTCATTTTTACCAGTTCTAAGACCAGCTAGTCTTCGCTGTTCATTCGGAAGTTTGTTGTCTTCTTTGAGCGGTGCAAAGACTCGTGACAGTTGGAAAATTGCTTGAGAATCATTCCATTTTTGGTTTTGGGAACAAGTGCTTAAAAGTTTTGGAATGAGGCTGGGTCGGAGTAATGTTGCTTCTTCTGTTAGGGGGTTTTGGATCTTTAGTGCGTTTTTGGGATCTAAGTCTGTTTTACGTAATTCATTTCCGTTGGTGAAACTTGTGGTTTTAATTTCTGTGTGCCCCCAACCTTCAAGATATTTTTTAATTATTTTTTCCCAGTGGAAAGTATTTTCTTCTTGGTGCAGAGCTTCGGGTAGGGGTGGCAGATTGGAAGAAATGTTGTGGTAACCATAAATTCTTGCTACTTCTTCAACTAAGTCAATACCTTCTTTTACATCAGTGCTTCGCCATGAAGGCACAGTTGCGCGAAGCTCAGGAGCTCCGGAAATATCGTCGGGACTAGTTAGCCAATCAATTTCAAAACCCAAAGCTCTAAGAATAGTGCTGATTTGTCTTGGATCAACTTCTGCTCCCAGAACCCCTTCCACATCTTCTTCTGAAAGTATTATTTTTTGCTCCACATATGTTTGGTTTTCAATATCAATTAATTTGCTAGCAATTTGCGCATTTGCGTTTTCTCGCAAAAATCTGGTAGCGTGTTTTAATGTTCCAACTACGCCACGTGGATCCATTCCTTTTTCAAATCTGGCTGATGCTTCAGTGCGAAAACCCATTCTCTGAGTTGTTTCGCGTATTCTTTGTGGATCATAAATTTGCACAAATAGGACTATTCTGGTAGTTCCCATATCTACACAAGAATTAGCTCCCCCCATTATTCCGCAAAGATCGATTAGTTTGTCTTCATCCTGGATAATAATTGTTCCCGCTGGAAGGTCACGTTCTTTTCCATCTAGAGTAGTTAGGGTTTCCCCTTCTCCACTCTCACGGAGAATCATTTTATTCCCCGAAATTTTGTCATAGTCAAAGACATGCATAGGTTGCCCGCGTTCAATCATTAGGTAGTTGGTAATATCTATGGCGTTGTTTAGGGAGCGAATACCTACTTTTTCCAGCCGTTCCTGTATTTGTGGGGGGGATTGTTTTATTTCAACATTATCGAGGACAATGGCAGAAAAATGGGGGCAAAGGTTGGGATTTTTTATTCGAACGTGAAGCGGTAGAGACTCTTCTGGTTCTTTAAGTTTTATTTTTGGTTCTTTGTCTTGGAATTTTGCTTCTTGAGGATATTGGGTGAAAACAGCTCCAATTTCCCGCGCTATACCTAAAACTGAAAGCGCATCTGGCCGGTTGGGTGTGATTTCAATTTCAAAAATATGGTCATCGCCTCTGGTAGTGATGTTTTCTACAGAAAGAGCATGTAGAGATAGCTTCTCCGCGATTTCTTTAGGAGATGCATCTGTTTCTACAAAATCTTGTATCCAATTGTAAGGGATTAAGACATTCATTGGTATAGCTTTTGTCAAATTCTAAATACTAAATTCGAAGCTCCAAATAAACTCTAAATCTGAAAAACTAAAAGCTATTTACTTGTTTTATTCTTTGTTGTTTTTGTGTAAATAGCACCTAATATTTTCATTAATTCTTGCGATTCTTCCATCAGCGGTATAAGTCGCTTCCTTAGTTGTTTGTTTGCGTTTGCAATTAGTTTTAGCCAAAAAATTGTCTCTTTTGCTTCCTTTTTAGCAAGTCTTATCTTATGTTTAAAGTCTCTTTTTGTATCTGTTTCGTTTGCCTCACGATAATTAGCTCCTATAGATGTTCCTGATCTGAGACACTGATCTGCAAGGCGGCGATTGATATTGTTTTTTGGCAGTTCTTTACATAAACTTATTATTCGTTCTCCAAATTTAAGAGTTCTTTTTTCTAAATCGTATAAAGGTGAGCAAACCTCGTTCATTGTTTCGATTTTAGGGTTTCGTTTTTGTTTGGAACTTTATTATTCGAATTTCGAATTTGTTCCTCAGAACTGCCTGAGGAACCTCAGGTCGTTTTCGTAAAGTATCCGGATATCGTCTATGTTTAGATTTTCTCGCATCATAAATACTCTTTCTACCCCCCAACCAAAAGCAAACCCCGAAACTTTTTTGGGATCTAACCCACCGTTTTTCAGAACTTTGGGGTGGACTATGCCAGAGCCACCTAGTTCTGACCACCCACCCTTGCAGTATCTGCACCCTTCGCCTCCGCAAAGGCCACAAGAAATATCAATTTCAAAAGAAGGTTCTGTGAAGCGAAAGTCAGTGGGACGGAGCCGGTAAGTTCTGTCATTACCAAAATATTCGCGAATAAAGAAATCTAAGGTTCCTTTCAGGTGGGTAATGTTAATACCTTTATCTACTACTAGTCCCTCGAATTGGTAGAAAGTGGGAATGTGGCTAATATCGGATTGGCGCCTACCGCAACGAGAAATATTAATCATCCGGATTGGTACTCCCACCCTTTCCATTTCTCTAACCTGCCCGTTAGATGTATGCGGCGTCAAAACCAAATTTGGTTTTTCCTTTTTATTTGATATTTGGGTTTTGACATTTGGATTTTGTACATAGAACGTTTCCCATTCATCCCGTGCAGGATGGTTTTCAGGCATATTTAGGCTTTCAAACGCATACCAATCTGTTTCTACTTCTGGATAACGTCTTCTTACAAAACCTAGCCGGTGGAAAATGCCTTCTATTTCGTGGACGGTTTGGGTTACGGGATGTAGGTGACCTAACTTTGGCTTTTCTCCCGGGAGAGTTACATCTAACCATACCTCTTCCCTACTCTTTTTTTCTGTCTCTCTCAATTCGGCGGTTTTACTTTTGATTAATTTTTCTAAAGCTGATTTAACTTGGTTTACTTTTTTTCCTACTTTGGGCCGTACATTCTTTTCCAAATCCGGAATGCTTTTTGTTATTTGGGTTAACTCCCCTTCTCTACCTAAGTACTGTTTTTCTAAATCTTCTAGCTTATCTAAGTTTTCTGCTGTTTTAACCTCTTGTTTTGCAGTATCCTCAATTTTTTTAATGTTTTCTAAAACACTCATTTTTAAAAGATTATCATATTTAGAA
>CAZOPS010000035.1:0-7403 GCA_964581885.1 uncultured Candidatus Saccharibacteria bacterium
ATGATGGAAAGGGGGCAAGTAACCATTCCTGCTAAATATAGAAGGAAGCTAGATCTTACTCCGGAAACTCCTCTTAATGTGTTCGAGTGGAGGGGAATGGTTATTGTTGTTCCGGTTGATTTGGAACCCAAGGTCTCGGAAGTTAACGACGCTCCGCCTGACTGGACAGAGGATACTCCGGAAGAATACCTAAAAAAAGTTAGGTATACCCCACTTGAAGAATTATGGGCAAAAATGGCAAAAGAAAAATAAAAAACATAGTTTTGGATGCCGATGTTGTTATAGATTACCTACGCCAGCCTCAGAGACAGACCGTGCTTAGAAAATTGCTTCATTCTAATGATCTCCAAGTTTTTCTGCCCGCAGTGTGTTTAACAGAGCTTTATGTTGGTAAGAGTGCTGCTAAGCCAAAAGAAAAGCAGAATCTTGAACAGCTTGTGGAAAGAGTGGAAATTATTTTGGCAAATGAATATATATCTACGAAAGCGGGTATTTTAATCCGCAATTATAAAGATTTGTATCTTGCTGATGCCTTGGTTGCTGCCAGCACCCTGTTTAAGAATTATCCTCTTTGTACATTTAATAAATCCCATTTTGAAAAGATTAAAGGATTGAAATTGTTTGATTATTCTAAATTTGGGAGGTAATTATGGAAAAAGAAATTGAAGAAAACAAAACTCAATCGGAATCGGAGCAGGTTGTCAAAAAACCATTTTGGCAAAGGCCAAAGTTTCCAATGTATTTTGGTTTTGGGGTAGGGGTTGTTGTGGTTTTGAGTTTTGGCGTGGTTATAGCAACTAAGCTTTCTCGAGATTTTGAGGATGAGAATTCCATTTCTACTAATGAGGGAGAAATTTCTATTCCCACACCAGAACCTACAAATACTCCGCAAGCTAAGTTCCGTCCGGATAATCTAACAAAAGAAAATCTTCTAATCCAAAAAAAGACGGAAAGTGGAGAATATGAGATTCTCAAATACAATTTGTCTTCCGCTAAGGAAGGAATTCTTTTTAAAGGAAATTTTTATGTAAGCAATTTTAAAGATAACATTGAAAGCAACGTTGAAATTTCTGAAAATGGAAGTTTTCTTTTTAGTAAAGTGATAGAACGTAAAGTAAACTCTCAGGAGCTTTTTCTCTGGAATCAGGAAACAGAAGAAGTGGAAAAAGTAGTTGCTGTATCCGAACCAACCCGAATTCGCAACTATATCATTAGTCCAGATGGAAAAAGAATTGCATACCTTACGGAAAAAGTAGTAGCTCGAAGTAAAGAAGAACCTTATGGTACTCATTGGGTGGGGGCACGCCTTCACATTGTGGACATAAATGGCGAAAATGAAATTGAAATCGATCTTTTGGAGGCCGGTATCCTAGCAAATACCAAAACAACGGGCATTCAATTTCAAGATCCATACGTTTCGTTAATGGTTTTGGAAACTTTTTTAGGCCAGGAGAAATTGGTGATTTCAAGGTATATTAATACTGCGGGGCTAGAAGGCGCACAGCGAGAGATCTTAATTGTAAATACAAAGGAGAGAAAAATAGAAAGAACAATTTCCGATAGAGTATTGTTGGATTGTATGGAATCAGATTCTCGCCAATTGCTTCTTGTCACCCGGCCCGACCACGGCTGTTGTGGGGAGATAAATGCTTCTAACAACATTACCGAAATTATAGATGTTGTTGAGGATGAGAAGGTTACACTTATTAATGAATACGAACGTTATGACAATGATAACGAAAACGTCAATTATAGTATCGAAAAGGGTTGGTTTTTGGAAAACACAGACTCGCTTATTTTAGCTGAATGGTCGGGAGAATTAAATCTTATTTTGTTCAATCTCAATGAGAAATCCTTTTCAGCGCAAGAGAGGGTTCGGAGGAAGAGCGAAGTTAGTACTGTTAACCGTATTTCTAATTATCTTTCTCCTTCTTTGCTTCTTGTTAATGAGGATGATAATTTATTTGCTTATGATTTCAAAGAGGGAGAAAAGAAGCAAATCTTTAAGAAAGCCAGCTCTTTAATTGGTGTTTATTGAAATGGAAAAGAAAGAAGTTCTTGTAATTTTTGTTTTGGCAGGTTTAATGGCTGGTTCAAGCTTGGTAGTTCCTTTTGGATTGGTTGCTTGCCCAGTGCCTTTGCAAATTAGTTCGGAGGGCTTTAGGTCGGTTAATGCTTATTCCCTTTAAATTTTATTTGTGTCTTTCATAGTGTGAAGGAGATTGTATATTATTTTCAATTCGAAAGCTTATTTTTAGGCCTAAATCTTCTGTTCCGGTTGGTTATTGTTTTCGGTGGTCGGTGGGTATTAAATTGGATTAAAGATAAATAATTAGAATTGAATTTGGGACAATATTTATGTCTGTACCTTTATTCGAAAAATTTGTTACAAAGCACGATCTGGATATTGAGTTGGTGGAGTCGGAGGAGGGGACCAGGACTGCGGAAGAGGCAGCGGAAGTTCACGGTGTGCCGGTTTCTAATATTGTTAAATCCTTAGTTGTTAAAGCCGACGGGGAGTTTGCGGTTGTGCTTTGTCCCGGTGATGAACGTCTTGATTTCAAAGCGTTAAGAGAGACTTTGGGTAAGAAAAGTATTCAGATGGCAGACGCTGATGATGTGAAAGACGTGACCGGTCATTCCATTGGCGGCGTGCCCCCTTTTGGTCATGAGCAACCACTGTTTACAATTATCGTTGATGGATTTGATTCTGCTCAACCTCTTTGGGCTGCTGCTGGTGCTGCAACTGTAAACTTCAAAATTTCCCTTTCTCAATTAGAAGAGATTGTCAAAAAAGTAAATTCAATGGTAGGATAATTTTAGGGAAGCGTAATGCGCGAGACCCTAGATCCCAGCCAAGGAACCTGCTTTTAGAGGTGTTCGTAGCTTAGGGTTTAGTGGTTTTCAGAATGAATTGTTCTGGTTGCTGATTTTGTTAAAGACATTAAATTGCGTGACTTCGGGTTTTAACAACGAGTTTTCCTTAGGTTTAATTGCTCAGGTTTGAAAGGGGGTGAAAGTTTGTGAGCGACTTTAAATTTTTCTCTCGTTTATTAGTAGGTCTCTCTGTCCTTGGAATTATTTTCGCTGCTGTTGGTACTTTTGTCCAGGATGTTTGGTTAGCTTCTACTCAGTGGTTGCTAATTTCAGTTGTGTTGGTTGGCTTTTCCGTGTATGTACGGATGGAGGAGTAGGACTATGAAGGTTGGAAGGGAGGTGATGTAATAGATGAATATAGATGTTCGATTTTTGCGTGAAAGTATAGGGCAGGAGTTGGCAATTATAAACCGGTACCAGGATTTTGTTGATGCTTCTGAGAATGATGAGATTCGGGAGGTTTTAGCTAGGTTACGGGACGAAAAAAAGGAGCATGTAGTCGAACTATGGACTCTTTTGAGAAGGTTTGATCGCAAGCAAGATCAAGCTTTTAGAAAAGAAGAGCTTTAAGATGAGAAATAATGTGGTGAAGCTTCGAGCAATTAGTGCTCTTGTTGGTACAACTATCGGTGCGGGTGTTTTTGCATTGCCTTATGTGGCTTACCAGCTCGGTTTTCTTGTCTTTTCCTCTTTGCTCCTCCTAGTAAGTGTTTTAAGTACTGCCGTAAATCAGCTTTATGTTTCCGTTATAAATAATACTTATGGAGATCACCAATTACCTGGTTATGCTGCTATCCATATTGGTAAGTGGGGAGAGTACCTTTCTTTTAGTTTCCTAATGTTGGGACTATACGGTGCTCTTACTGCCTATTTGGTTCAGGGGGGTGATTTTCTTACTACTTTTTTCCCCACGACCCGCTGGTTAGCTATTTTTGTCTTTTGGGCAATACTTTCGCTGCTTCTCTTCTTTGGGTTGCATATAGCATCTTGGGGGCAAACTATAATTTCTTTTTGTCTTATTGGGCTGATTGCAACTTTTTCCCTTTATTTTATCTTTCAGGTAACCCCGTCCTTTGAGAGTATAAAGTCTTTGATGATAGTTAACTCTGCGGGTTTGTGGAAAATGCTGTCCTTGGTTGGTGTTGTTGTTTTTGCATTTGGGGGCACTTCGGCTATTCCGGAGGCGGAAGAGATTCTGAGAGAGGATCCGAAAAAATTGCCAAGCGCAGTAAATCTTTCCTCTGTTATCGTAACTACTCTTTATTTTTTGTTTGCTTATGCTGTAGTTCTTATCTCGAAAGACCAGGTTACTCCTGCTGCTTTGGATGGTCTGGCAACTATTGTGGGGGGATCGATGCTATATGCAGCACCTTTAATTGGTATTTTAGCTTTGGGCAGCTCTTTTTTGCTTCTTGGTTATTCGCTACGAGAGGTTTTTTATCGAGACTTTGAAGTGCCTCTTGTTCTTTCTTGGTTTTTTGCAGTTTTCCCACCATTAGTTTTATCTCTGGTGCTGAATTTAGGTTTTATTTCAATTCTTAGTTTTGCTGGTAGTTTAGGAATAGGGTGCAGTTGGATCTTTGTTCTTCTTATCTATTATTTCTCCAAATCTTGAATTCTATCTTTCAATCGGCTGTTAAAATTATGTTAACGCTGTTCTACGAAGTTGTTTATCCAATCTAAATAGCAGTAGTGGAGCTGAATATACTTGGCCTTTTGTGTTATAATAACGGTGTGGAAAAAGTTGGCGATATACTTAAAAAGGAAGATCTTGAACCGTCCAAACACATTAAGCACGAGTTTCAAGATTTTGGTTACCGTCTGGCGTGCGAGTTAGATGATTTGGAACATCGTTCCTTGTATATGAAATTGGCAAAAGAAGAACCCCGAGCAAGGTTAGAAACTGCTTTGGCTTTTGTAAAGGGCGTGGATCGCGAAAAACTGGAAGGTGAAAAGAGTAAAGCTAAGCTTTTTATGTGGAAGTTGAAAGAACTAAGAAAAAAGAACACCCTTCAACAAGACTCAGGGCAGGCAGATAAACCTGATTAGGAACAGATAATGCGGATAGCCCCGAACCACGTAGGGTATCGGGGCTAATTCGCCAACCCACGCTCAGCGTGGTGGCTTATTGAGGTTTCTCAGCAGACTTCGAAACTAATTCAACTAGCCAAATTCTAAGACGAATTTGGAGTTTCATTGAGGGCCTGTAGCTCAGTGGTCCAGAGCGCCATCCTTATAAGATGGATGTCCCTGGTTCGAATCCAGGCAGGCCCACCACCCTACGCTCTCCGAGAGCTTCGGGTGGTCTTCGACCACCGGAAGCGAGGTAAGAGCTAGGAGTGCCCGCCGTAGCCTTGTGCGAAGGTGGGCTACCCAAAAAATTTCACGTAGGGGTGGTTGCTAGAGTATATATTTTGTTTACCTACTAAAGCTTTCTAACGAAAATTACTATACTGGAGTAACTCAGAATATTGATCAACGGGTGGGGGAACATCGATCGGGAAAGTGCAAGTCGACAAAAAGGTTTTTGCCTATTGAGTTGATTTGGTATTGTGCATTTAGGAAAAGGTCAAAGGCGCGGCAATTCGAGGAATATCTTAAGAGTGGTTCAGGCCAGGCCTTTGGGAATAAGAGGTTATTATAATTGGCGACTAAAGCTCCTCCAGCTCGTTATTTTCTTCTTCCGGTCTTTCTATATATTGAAGGTATTTCTCGGTGGAGGTTAATCTTTTGTGCCCAACAATTTTTGAAATATAAGAGACATCTGCGCCCTGTTTGAGTTGATGAGCAATAAAAGTATGGCGAAGGTCGTTTACAGTGGCGTCGGGCAAACCAGCCTTTTTGAAATACCGCTTCATGGCAGCTCGTATATTCCTTATTAAGTAGGGATTTCCGGGGCGAGTAACGAATAATATATCAGTATTTGCTTCGGGCCGCACCTCTAGGTACTCTTTAATTGCTTTTTGAGCTCGTTGGTTGAGTGGTATATCTCGTGTGGGTTTGCGATGAGATGGTCGAATGTGTAAAACACCCTTGCCGTTATCTTCTGCGAACTCAACATCCTGAAGTCTTATCTTACGTAGCTCTCCAATTCTAATTCCGGTTTGAAGAAGCAATTCCACAATGGCATACATCCGCTTGTCACCTTGACAGGCATCACGCAGAGCGCGATACTCAGTTTCAGAAAGTATATTTGGTGGTTTTGGTTCAATTTTAGGATGGGTTAACTTGTCTGAGGGGTCTTGAGATATGTACCCCTTTTCCTGTAGAAATCGGAAAAATGTTCGAATAGAGTTAATTTTTCTTGAAATTGACTTTTTAGTATAGTCTTGGTCGCGGAGTTCATCTAGATATCCTGTAAGGTTATCGTAGGTAAGCTCTTCTGGTTGATCTTTGCCAGCTTCTTCCTCAGCGTATTCTATAAGCTGACGAATATCTGTCCCGTAAGCCAAGATAGTTGCATCCGCTTTATTTTCTTTTTCTAGATAATTTACAAATTCCTTTCGGGCTTCTCGCAAATTAGTCATTGCTCCAAAATTATATCAAGGTATCTGGTAGATGTCAACGAAACTATTTTAGAGGGTAGTTGGTAGCAACTAGTAGCAAGAGTTACTAGTTACAAGTTTCCAGTTGCTAATTCGGCTTGCTTGTATCTTTGGGAGGACAATGATAATTTAGGCCTACCATGACTAGGAGGAAAACAAACTCAAAAGTTAGGTTAAAGCATCTGCTTATAGTTATCTTTTTGCTGGTTTTAGTTGTTTCGTTGATTCGTGCCATCTGGGGTAATTTGGAAGGTCTGCGCCGCGTGCATGGCTTACGCAAGGAGATTGCTTTTTTGGAAGAGAGAAACAGAGAACTGCATTCGGAGGTTGAGAAAAAGCAGAGCTTAGAGTATGTAGAGGAGCAAGCAAGGAGAAGTTTAGGCATGGTAAAGGAAGGTGAAAAGGTTTTTATATACCCGGAGTCAGAGCAGGAAGAAAATATTCTCGCAGAAAATGAAGGAAACAGCAATTTAAATTTTTGGCGGGAATGGTTACATGTGTTTGGGTGGTGATGCGCAGCCCGTGGAGTAGAAATTGGAACTAACCCCTTTGTTATAAGTAATTTGCGTGTTGGATTATTGCGGCCCGGGGCGCAAAGTGTTATAATTGGGGGTGTATGTGCGGGGTAGTGTAGCGGTCTGCATGCGAGGCTCATAACCTCGAGGTCGGAGGGTTCGACTCCCTCTCCCCGCAACCACCACAAGACCTTAGCAAGTCTGCGCGCTTAGGGCTTGTGAGTGTCCCGACTTGTCGGGACGGTTAGTAAGTTAGGCCCCGATTTATCGGGGCCGTAAGAAACGTACAACTCAGCTGCGTTTTACAAACTTGCTTCGTTGGGTTTCTTTACGGCAGGGTAGCTCAGTTGGCTAGAGCGCCACCCTCATAAAGTGGAGGTCGAGGGTTCGATTCCCTCCCCTGCCACCACCCCGACATACAGAGTTGGCAGACCAACTCCCGTCGGGGCAGGCTTGTCTGCCGATG
>CAZOPS010000036.1:0-7305 GCA_964581885.1 uncultured Candidatus Saccharibacteria bacterium
GTTTCGAATTTATTTGGAGCTTCGCCCGCCCTCGGCTCGCCGCCTCGGCGAGGCCGGGGAATTTCCAATTTCGTGATTCTGATCACAATTTTCTCTTATCTCCTATCCCTGCCTACCGGCAGGCAGGTCCTATCTCCTATGCCCTATACTTCTATGCAGCCGCATCCACCGATGCCCTAAACAATATACCAACACCAGCCAACATAAAAATCATAGAAGAACCCCCATAAGACACAAAAGGTAAGGTAACACCTGTCAAAGGAATCAACCCGGTCATAGCTCCCAAATTCACAAGAACCTGAACCCCAACCCAACCCGTAACGCCAGCCGCCACAAGCTTAAAGAACAAGCTTTCAGTTTTTTTCACAACGTAGAATGCCCGCCAGAGAAACAAAGCAAACACCAAAACAATAAGAAAGGTACCAATAAATCCTAACTCCTCCCCAATAATTGCAAAAATTGAGTCTGCTGCAGCTTCAGGCAAATATCCATGCTTTTGCCGTGACTCACCCAAACCCACACCAAACAACCCTCCAGAACCAAGCGCAATTAAAACTTGGCGGAGATGATATCCAGCAGAGAGCGGGTCCGCCCCGGTAGGATTCAAAAATGTAAGTAGGCGTTGCCGGCGGTACTGAGTAGTAAAAATGAAAACCAAACCAATGGCTAGAATTGCCAAACAGCTAAAAATCAATGGCAATAGTGGAGCACCTGCAATAAAGTAGATCCAGAGCCCAATAACCGCAATCATGCCGGTAGTAGCAAAATCTGGCTGCAAAAGGACTAAAAAACACACTAACCCTAACACCAATAAGACAGAAGCTAATCCAGGAAGATCCTTACTTTCTTTCAGTAAAGAACTTGTTTTTCTTCGCCGCGAAGATGCCGGGTTGGAAAACAAATTTGCAAAATAAAGAATCAGGGAAAGTTTTGCTAACTCCGAAGGTTGAAAGCTAATCCGTGAAAGTAATGGAACTGCAGGAAGAATATTGGAAGGATTTAAAACAATCCAACGGCGGGCACCATTAATTTCAGGAGCAAACTTATCGTAGAGAGGAAAACTAAAAAATTTAGGTATTGCTAAAAAAACAAGAGAAATCACACAAAGTCCAAAAAGAAACACCGAAGTTTTTCGCAAAGATTTTTCACTAGAAAAAAAAGCGACCACAGCTGCCAAAACACCCAAAATTACCCAAAAGAGCTGCCGTAGGAGAAAATGATATCTTCCGCCGAATACATCTTGCGCATAGACCACAGAAGCATCATAAACCATTAAAACACCAAAAACCAAAAGGCCAATTGTAATTAATAACAGAACAGGATCAGGTTTTTTGGGAGACTGTTTAAACATAGCACAGTAAATTCCAAGCACCAACCCACAAGACCCAAACAAATTTTAAGCTATAAGTTTCTTACTGTAAGGTGAGTATGCGTAATTTTTCACTTTAGATATTGTACCTAAAAAAACTTGTAGCTCTCAGATGGTAATGAGCTGGAAAATTTCCTAAAGTAGCCCAAATAAAATACCAAAAACAGCAAAAACCGCACCTACTAACCAAAAACGCATTGTGACTTTTGTCTCTGGCCAACCTAACGCTTCAAAGTGATGATGAATAGGCGCAATCTTAAACACGCGCTTGCCCCTTAACTTAACGGACCACACTTGAGTAAAACTGGAAAAAACCTCCAAAGTAAAAACAGCGCCAATAATAGGAATTGCTAACTCTCTTCCCAACAAAACACCAATCAAGGCATAAACCATACCTAGGGGTAAAGTACCAATATCACTCATTTCAATTCGCGCCGGATAGATATTAAAATACAAGAAAGCCATTTCGGCACCAACCACAGTTGCACAAAAAACAGCTAAATCTATTTTATTGAAAGAAAGTGCTAAAACACCCCAAGCTAGGAATGCAGTAGCATGAGTACCCCCAGATAAGCCATCTAAACCATCCGTAATAGAAAAAGCGTTTGCATATGCAACTAAGAGAATGGTGATTAAAAGGGGATAAAAAATTCCTATACTAAACTTCCCTAGCAGTGGAAGCCAAACAGTATCTAAACCAAAATGGAAATGTAAACCAAACCCAACTAAGCCCCCCAATACAGTTTGGAGAAGGAATTTTTCATGCGCCTTAAAGCCCCCACGGTAACTACCCATAGCCCGAAAGGCTTCCTTGAATAATTGCCAAGGTAATAAAACAGCTTTATAAAGACTCCAGGTCACAACAGAGAACGAAACAACAGGAGTTATACCTTTACGAACCGCTTGAGAAACCCTCTGGTGACCAAAAATATTGAAAAGATCATCAATAGCTCCAAGAATCGCACCAAGAAAAAGAGTGACAAGAACCACAGCAACTCGTGGGGAGAAATTAAAAACTAAATTTAAAGCCAGGACAGTAACCACAATCAAAGCGCCACCCATTACCGGTGTTCCTGTTTTCTGAGCATGATTCTCAACCTTCTCATCTAATTCTTGCTTGGATCGACGCCGAACATTGAACTTGTAAAGAAAATTAATTAAAAAAGGTGCCCACAAAAAAGCTATAAGAAAAGAAATAAGAATAAAAAAAAGGAAAGTAATCATAGTTTAAACCCTTACTTTAAGATCTGGCTTAAAAAGAAAAATACAACAAAGTCTGCCTACTTCAGGGAAAGTATAACACAAGAAAAGTTCTGTAATACTGTTTATGCTTAAAACGGTTTTAGGCTACTAATATCACAAAAAAAACCGCTAGAAAAGGGTGGGCTGTGTATACAGCAAAAAAAACCTTTTCTAGCGGAACAAGTGACGATTGGCACCTTAAATATTCTCATCCAGGCTTTCTCTCAACAGAGGTGCCAAAATACCCCCAACACAAGCAACTACTGTTAGAAACACCAAAAAAACTATAAGACCAACTCTAAGAACTTCCAAAACCCACTGCACTGCTCAACCTCCTCTTCTATATAAAGCACTTTCTCTTAGAGAAAGTACTTAGAACTTAGCTTGACATTAATTATACCACGTGCTAGCTTAAATTCAGACTATTATGAATCTAAAAGACTTACCAATTGCAATTGGTGTTTTTATTCTTTTCCTCACCATCCCCGCTGCAGTTTATCTATCCACACAGCCAGAAGTGCTACAAACACTTACAGAAGCGGGACAAGAAAAAACTGCTGTAATTTATCTTTGGCCAGCAGAAATAGAAACAAATCTTGACTCTCACTTTGAAGCAAAGATAACGCTAGCTTCTCCAGAGAAAGAAGTAAGCGAAGTAAAAGCAGTTATAAATTATGATCCAAAAATGCTAGACGTATCAGAAGTTAAAAAAGGATCTATATTTGGAATTTACACCGAGAAGAGCGTAGAAACCGGAAAGGGTCTAATTGAGTTATCAGCAGAAGGAAATTTCCAGGGGACTGGAACATTTGGAACTATCGTATTTGTCCCAAAAAAGGAGGGCAAATCAAAGCTGGACTTAATTGAATCTGGTTCTCAAGTGTTTAACATAGAGGGAGGAAACATTCTCCAAGGCGTAAGCGGTGCGTCAATAACTATACATTAGTTTAATTCCCGCCAGGTAATCCGGTTCTCACCCAAAAGAGGCGTGAGTTTAACGACAGATTCCGGATCAAATGAAAAATAATTTGCAGGTTCTAAGTCATCATCTGGGGAATCATCATCACCATCTTTTCCAATTCGCGTCCGACTCAATATTAAAGCCTCATCGTAGTAACCAAAGGCTATAGCGGAGCCCTGCACCCACAAGCCGTTTTCCTGCTCCTCAAAATCACTTCTAGTATCTGTAACTGGATCGTGATCATAAATACCTTGGTCAGACAACAACACAGCTTTAACATTCTCAACATCTGCTTTTACTTCAATATTACCCTTACTTACAAATACATAGGACCCGTTATCTGGTACAAAATCCGAAGCAAAAAGAACATCTCCTGCCACCAGTATGGCTGCTGATCTTCCATCAAACCCGTTATTATTTCTAATCACCAAATCTCCATTTACTTTTAAAACACTTCCATCAGCTACAAGACAGCCACCCACCGATCCATCTTCCATGCTTGCTCCAGAGCCGCAATCCACAATTTTATCACTAACTGCGTTGTCAAAGTAGGAATAATCAAAGTTATATCTAGAGTCAGAGGCGTCATAAAATCCTAATGAACCGTAATTTTTAAGCTCCCAGCCACCTGATTTACTCGAGTCATAAGCATCGCCCTCACCCCAAGAATGCGGGCCAGCAGAAGACATAACAAGCCCAGCAGAACTGCGTGCTAATGAGAAATAAGGCGCTGGTTCAAAGCGAGAAGGCGGTTCGTCTCGAAACGCTTCTGCACCAGCTGGAATGTAGGTAGAAATACCACTGCCGCTGTAAACATCTCCCGCTTCTGACTGAAACCAAGTTAAAAGCTCTACATTAAAATCAACGCTATCGGAGTGAGAACCTAAACAGGCCTCGGTCCCTGTGCCTGTAACATTGAGAGTATAGGTCTCATCATAATCAACTTCATCCTCGTTAATACTTAAACAAGCCCAACCAGTATTCTCTGTATCGCTAGCGGGATCAAGATCAATTGATAAACTTGGACTAACACAACCAGCTGCATCGGAAGAAAATCCAGTTAAAGTAACCCCAGCATCACCAGAGACACCAGAAGAACTAGTATTAAAAGAAACACGCGCTGTTGCTGGATCCCAACAATCACCCACAACTCTAGTAGTAATAAGAACTTCTGTATCTTCACCTCCAGGATCTAAGGTCAAGGGTCCTGCGGGGAGATTTACAGAAAAGTCGGCTTTTTGAATTCCCATCCAAGCATATTTAGTTTCCATAGAACTAATCCCCCCCACATTTGCAAAAAAGAGGTCATCCAACGGCTCATCGTAAGAAATACCGGAACCTGTGGAAGGGTCAGAAGAATTATTCCAATGCTTGTTGAATCCAGAACAAGGACAGTAACAAGTATCAGGCTCAATCTTTATCCTATACTCATCACTTACCGCACTTTCTTCTACAGCAACATCAAAACCTAACGGGTCTAGAACAAATTCAGAGCCTGCTGAATTTTGCAAAACTATACTAGCATTACCAGAAATATTTTCATCTGGATCCTGAATACCAAAACTACGCCCACCACCCACAAGTTCTTGCCACACATGACCTTCTACAAATCCTGGACATTCCACTGTCACAGTCGTGCTATCCGCACCGCCATTTATATTTCCAGCTGCATCTCGCAAATGCAAACCTACCTGGTAATTGCCCGGTTCCAAATCATTCAAATGCCTTGGATTTCCGCCAAATGTTATAGTATTATTCCAAACAAGAGTATCAGAAATAGGTCCTTTCTCAGGAGGATCCACAACGTTCCAATTAAGAAAGTAAGTACCCCACGTAGCCTCATCATTTAGTTTCCAATCAAATTTTCCCCAACCATCATCAGCTACTATGTCACCTACGCCATCGGGGCCACCTTCAGGATCACCTGTTTTATCAGCCAGCACAACATAGAAAAAACTTAACGATGTTCCCCAAGCATCGTCCCCAGGATGATCAATAATATTATAAGCATGTAAGGTAACCTCATTCCCATAAGTTTCTTCTGTAAAAGCTGTTTGCACACTCTCATCCAGATAGGGACAAACCTTATCGGGATCATTTAAGTCGCCGGTAGGTGCTACTGTATCGTCAGCTACTCGAAAAGAGCAGGTACTGCTATCAGAGTCTCTAGGACCGTTATCCGCTCTTACCTTCCACTCATAACTCTTACCCAATGCTTGCTGACAGTCACCACCATAACGGTCGCAAAGGTTGAATGAACACGATGTGGTGTTTTCCCCCTCTTCACAAACCTTGGTTCCACTCCAATCACCAGACCCGGCTTCCCGCAAATATACTTTATATTTGTTATCGTTAGGACATCCCTCGCCCCAATCAGATGTCTCTTGCCAACTAAAATCAACTACATAATCAGTAACTGTACTGTTCATTCCCGGAGAACAACTAGCACAATCGCAGACTGGACTTTCAGGATCTTTTTCGTCACAACCATCATCACTAGGACCTTCACAAGGGCAGGGACCCTTACAAGGCTCCTCCCACGCATTACAATCATATTCAATATCACAATAAGTAGATATACCACCGTCATCAGTAGCACAAGTTCCCGTACTATAACAGTACTGACAGGTGTCACCTCTGCAATCAGGACCACATTCCAGCGAACTGCAAGGACCACCAACAGGATCGCACATCGCCCTAGCTTCATTCGCAAGACCTACAACAGAAGCAACTAGAATACTTAAAACAAGAATTACTTTAATTTTGCAGGTTATACTTTTAGTCAGCAAAAAATTTCTCATATCAAGACTCAAAAATTAGCGAGTTATTGCAAATTTTTCAAGATGTAAGCTCCCATCTTTCCCCAATCCAACCCAAACAATAATGTTGCTCCCAACAAATCTCTGAGCAGCCTCAAGATCATGTTCAATCACTTCTTGCTCTCCGATAGATTGAGTAAGACTCCGACCGCTAGCAAGCCTCACCACACCAGAACTCGCTTGAACAAACACTTCCCTATCTATAACGCCTATTAACTCTCCGCTCAAAAATAGCTGCGGGCTATCCTCATCTGCATCTTCCAATCCCGGAGAATAGAACCCCGCGGAACTCCCCCCATTACCCACTGGGTGCCTCTCAACATAGTAAACAACAGCATCCCGAACATCCTCGCCTTCTGGAAATTCCTCAACATAACTAGAACAATTAACGAACAAGGCTCCCTCGCACATCTCCACCTGAATAAATACATCTTCCCCCATTGAGGAGCGAAAATCTGGAGAACACGAAAAAGGAACTTCAACATCCTTACCCGCTAACCTGAATAACCAGCCATCCTGAGTTTGTCCTGCCACCGACGCTTTAAATATCTTCTGTGGGCACCCGTCCTCCGAAACTCCCGCATCCTCACCAAATTCAGAACGTTCAAATGCTTCGCTAGGTGCAAGTTCCTCGACCGAACTCCTACCTAAATCCTGCAGAGAAATTTCAAGGCCCCCCTGTTCTCTTTTCTTAAACCAGAACAAAAGCCCGGCACAAACAAGTAAGGAAAAGAAGATAAAAGAAGATTCTTTAATATTATTGGATGATAATAACCTATATCATAATATATCATAATGGTATCGTCTAAACTTTTTGTATATGATTCTGGTAATGGATCTAAATTATCTAGTATTAAGTTTTCATTTACATTTAATAATAGCATATCAACATTATTAGTAAGATTTAATCTATC
>CAZOPS010000037.1:0-6804 GCA_964581885.1 uncultured Candidatus Saccharibacteria bacterium
GAATTAAAAAAATATAAGGATTTGCGGCATGCTGTGGTTAGAGCTGTACAAACTCAGGTAGATCTTTTGGATACTTTGCGGCAGGGTTTAGCAATATTTATTAAATTCGATTTGGACGAGGTCACAGGTGCAAGTAGTGAAATACCAGAAGGTGATGTAGTTGTTTTGGCCCTAAACCGTCCCCCGAGAAAAGAAGTGAGAATTGGAAAAACATTTGACTTGGACCAATTAGTTTGGATGAATAATGTAGCAGCTACTGCTCTGGTGATAAGTTTGCGGGGGAAAGAGGCAAGATTGTATTGTATTGATTTGGGAGGTATAAAGCCGGAAAGGAAAGAGCGGGTTCCGGTAGGGGTGAAGGAGGAGCTGGAATATTTACAGCAATTTTCGCCTGTGGATTTTCGGGGCTTGTATCACGGGACAGGTTCGGAAAAAGTAAGTCGGAGGCGGGAAATGGAACGAGAGCAGCTTATAAAAGATGTGAAGGAAGCAATAAAGACCAAATTAGTGCCGGCCAATTACAGATTTTTAATGATTTATGCCTCATCTAATTTTTCTGAGTTGGTACCTTCTCTAACTGATGATCCGACAGTTGCTCCAGCTAAGACAAAAGTAATTGTGGAAGAGAAAAATATTGAGGATGAGAATGCTTTGAAGGAAGATGCTCGAGAGAAAATTGTTCAAGCTCAAAGGGAACAAAAAGAACAGTTTCTGCATAGGGCTAGGGAGGCGCCAGATCATTACGTAGAAGGGTGGCGTGATGTTGTGCGGGAGGCACGGGAGGGAAGTATTGGTGTGCTTTTTGTAAAGCCTGATTTAGAAAGGAGTGGCTTTGTGTTGGACGGCGAGTTTCCTCATTTGCAAAAGTACCCCGGAAGTCGGAGAGTTTATAACTTAGCGCCATGGGTTGTGCGTAGAGTTGTTAGGACTGGTGGGGAGGTTATTGTTTGGCGGGGGTCGCGCGTGGGCGATGTTTCTGATATTGCAGCTTTTCTTCGATTTAGGAGTCAATAGAATTATAACCTTTGAGAGTAGTTTATTGGTTGTTCAAAGATAGGAGTAAAAAAATCAGCTTAGAAATTTTATGAGAATTCAAATAATTGGTGATGGTATAAAGCTAAATGATCATATTCGAACATTGGTGGATGAAAAACTTGGCCAGCGGTTGGACCAAATGCTTCAGGATTTCGACGAGGAAATTAAGACTGCTAAAGTGCGTATCAAGGATCACCCCGAAGGGTACGAGGTTAGCTTTGAGATGTGGTTGCCTGGGAAAGAGCATATTTTTGCTGAGCGTGTTTCAGATAGGCTTACTCTAGCTTTTACTGAGCTTCGTGAGAGTGTGGAAAAGCAACTAGAACGCTACCGTGGGGAGTTAATCTATGGCCGCTAGGAGAAAAATAAAAAAAAAACCCCGTGGTACAACGGTCTGTAACCACGGGTTGTGGTCAGGCGTAGCTCTTCTAGTCTTCTAGCAAGGTTTCAAGGTAACCCGTTCCACTTTCGAAGTTCAAGTTCCCCCGTACAGGTATTTTTCCGAACGGTGTATTTATGTTGCCGCGGATAGTTATAAGCTTTTTGCCTCTCCGCCAGCCGTGGTGCATATCTACTGCGAAAACTATATCTTCCGTTCTACCGTTTTCTCTTTCGACCGAGAGACAAATGGTTGGTGGGCTAGAGTTATTGTTTTCACAGTTGGCCCGTGCGTCTTGAAGCCTATCCTCTAGATCTTCGGGAATTTCTGCGACTTTGAGAAAGGCATCCTTGGTTACCGGAGGTAAAAGTGTTGATTGTATACTGGGGCTTAGTTCTATTGACCCTTCGTAAGGCCCCTCTTCATTTGGATTATATTTTCGGACAATTACTGCTTCGTACGGATCAGCGCAGACCCCGTAGAAATCCTCCTTATTTTCCGTACTGTCGATCTCCCAAAGATAATGGACGGTAACCATCTTCCCATTATCCAGTTGGAATTCTAGTCCAACGTTGTAGTTCTCCTTTCCCAGGTTAAATACATCTTCGTTGGGTCCGTGCAGAATCCTTGCTTTCTGTGACATTGTTCTCCTTTCTTCTGTGATAGGTTTTTGTGTGGATTATTATGATAACAAATCTTAAACCTATTTTCTAGAGTTTGTGATGTGTTGGAACCCCTATCGTTTACAGTAGTGTAATGGCAATTTTTTATCTGAACGGGGAGTTTGTTCCCCAAGAAGAAGCTAGAGTTGGGGTTTTGGATTTGGGACTGCTTCGCGGTTATGGTGTTTTTGAGTTTTTGCGAACTTACTCAGGAAAATTTTTTCTGTTGGACAAGCACTTGGAAAGATTTTGGAATTCTGCCCACACGATAGATTTGGACCTCCCTTTATCTAAGAGGGAGTTGAAGACTGTATTAAAAGAACTCATAAAGAGAAATGGGTTTGAGAGTGCGGCAGTTCGTCTGGTTCTTACTGGTGGTACATCCCCCGATGGCTTTACTAAGTCCGAAAATGATCCTAATTTTTTTATAGTTGCGCATAGGTTACACCCGCTTTCGGAGAGGCTCTATAAGCAAGGTGTAAAACTAATTACGCTGGAGCACGAACGGATATATCCCCGTGCAAAGACATTGAGTTACACTAAAGCGTTTGCAAATCATTCTCGAAGAGATGGGGCAGAAGCTTATGAGATTGTCTATACCAAGAGCGGCAAAATTTATGAAGCTGCCACAGCTAATTTCTTTTTGGTGAAAGGAACTACTTTAATTACAGCAGAGAAAGATATTCTTTTGGGTCTAACACGCGGTGTAGTTTTGGATTTAGCAAAAGAATGGTTTAAGATTGAAAAGCGGAAGCCGTTGGTGGGTGAGTTGGAAGAAGCAGACGAGGCGTTTATTACCTCTACTAATAAAGAAGTTTTACCTGTGGTGCAGGTCGAAGAAACTGTTATTGGTTCAGGTTCGCCTGGTCCGCGAACAAAGAAAATAATGGAAATGTTTAGAGATTTTGTTGGTGACTATTTTGCCGACCCAGTGACTTTGGAAATGGAGGGGAAAGCTTCGAGAAGACTTTCTTTTACGCATAACGCGTAACGAACGCTTTTACATATAATGCCGCAATTCCTGGGGCTGGTTTGACTATTTTTTCTTACTGACTACTGACAACTGAATACTGATCACTGCTTATTATGTGTGGAATTATTGCTTATAACGGAAATAGAAAGGTCGTACCTATTTTGGTTGAGGGATTAGGGCGGCTTGAGTATCGCGGTTATGATAGCGCAGGTATTTGTGTGGCTAGGAATAACCAGCTGAAGGTGGTAAAGAGGAAGGGGGAGGTTTCCGAGTTGAAGCGGGAAGTAGAAAGAGCTGATCTTACGGGTTCTTTGGGAATTGCCCATACCCGCTGGGCAACCCATGGCGAGCCTAACCACAGCAATGCTCACCCCCATTTAGATTGTTCTGGGCAAATTGCGATTGTCCATAATGGAATTATTGAAAATTACAAAGCATTAAAGAAAATGCTTTGTGAGCGTGGTCACGAGTTCCGATCGGAAACAGACAGCGAAGTTGTTGCGCATTTAATTGAGGATTTCCTGTGTTTGGCTGGCAAGGAGAAATCCAACCTTTCTTCTCCCTTTTCGAGCTCTCCGATCCCGACTTGTCGGGAATCGGAAGAACGAGAAATCAAAAAAGAAGAAATTTCCTATTGTGGTTTCTCTCCCGACCAGGTCGGGATCGAAACGGACCAAGATTCGCTTCCTTTGAAACAAGCAACCTGTTCTGCTCTCAAATGTATAGAAGGTACCTTTGGTTTAGCTGTGGCTTTTGCAGGAAGCGATAAAATAATTGCTGCCCGCCGCGGTTCCCCTCTTTTACTTGGAATTGGTGAAAATGAAATGTTTGTTGCTTCTGATGCATCAGCTATTTTGGAGCATACTAACGACGTGGTTTATTTGGAAGAGAATGAGGTTGCTGTAATTTCTAAGGATGATTATCAAGTTAGAGATTTTGAAGGCAATCATGTGAGCAAGAAGGTAAAGGAGATTCAGTGGTCTCTGGAACAGATTGAAAAGAACAATTACAAGTATTTCATGCATAAAGAGATTTTTGAGCAGCCAGAGGCGGTGCGGAATAATTTGCGCGGTCGTTTGAGGGAAAACGAAATTAAGCTAAGCGTGGATATTGATTTTTCTCATCTAAAGAAGATAGTAGTTTCTGCTTGTGGCACAAGCTGGCATGCTGCATTGATTGGTAAATATTTGATTGAAAGTCTGTGCAGAATTCCAGTTGAGGTAGATTATGCTTCTGAACTTCGTTATCGCAATCCTGTTTTTGATGAGGGAACTCTTTTTATTGCTATTTCCCAATCCGGAGAAACAGCAGATACGCTAGCAGCTTTGCGGGAAGCTAAACAAAAGGGCGCTCAAACTTTGGGAATTGTTAATGTAGTTGGTTCCACAATTGCTAGGGAAGTTGATTCCGGTATTTATCTGCATGCTGGTCCGGAAATTGGTGTGGCTAGCACCAAGGCTTTTACCACTGAAATTTCCAGTTTAGTTCTTCTTTCATTATATTTAAGAGATCTTGTTGGTGTAGATAAAGGGCCGGCCGATTCCCCAAAGCCCGGCTTTAAGACCGGCCCCAAAGCCTGGCTTTTATCCTCGGCCGGCCCGGGGTTACACAAAGAACTCCACTCCATCCCTTCCAAAATGCAAACCGTTCTAGAAAATACTAGTCCTATTATGGAAGTCTCCAAGCGCTTCAAAGACGCTCATGATTTTCTTTTCCTCGCCCGTGGTATTAACTTTCCAATTGCTTTGGAAGGTGCCCTTAAGCTTAAAGAACTTTCTTATGCTCACGCCGAAGGTTACCCGGCGGGAGAAATGAAACACGGCCCAATTGCACTAATTGAAAAGGGGACACCAGTAGTTTTTATTGCTACCACTTCCGAAACACTGGAAAAAACAATTAGTAATATGGAAGAGGTACGCGCGCGTGGTGGAGAATTAATTGTGGTGGTGGATGAGGAGTCAAGAGAAAAAGTTGGAGATCTTGCTCAGCAAAAATTTCTGGTTCCCAAAACTTTGGAATTATTGTCTCCGCTTCTTAACGTTCTTCCTTTGCAACTCCTTTCTTATTATATAGCCGACCTCCGTGGCCTTAATATAGACAAGCCCCGCAATCTTGCTAAATCAGTAACTGTTGAGTAGTTTTTAGATTTTTAGAATTAGATGTTATTGTATAATTAGATAAGCTGGGAGGTTGGTTAATACAAGAGGGGGGATAAATGGGTACTGTGAGTTTGTATGTTGCGTCGGTTGGTTTGTTGGTGACTGCCCTAGCTATCCATGAGGCAGGGCATTTGGTTGTTCACAAGTTGGTAGGATTGCCTGTAAGGTGCTTATGGATTGGGTTACCTTGCGGTAAGTTGCGGGCAACTTTTCACCTTAGAAACCTTCCTGTACACATCACTCCTCTTTTATTTGGTGCGGGAGTTGATGTTAAAGAAGAAGTTTGGTGGGAAGCTTCTTTTTGGAAACGGATATTGGTTTCTTTGTACGGCCCTGCTTTTAATTTCATTACTGTCCTTCTCCTTTGTATACTTTTCCCCACTTTAGGAGGAGTGCAGTTGGGAGCAGCCATGATGTGGGCTGGCGTGTCCGCGCCGTGGCGTATGGTTTCAATGTATGGGGATGAGGCGTTGGCTCTCTCCGATGTTTCTGGACCTGTGGGGGTAGTAGAACAAGGGACGCGTTGTATAGCTGCAGATCCATTGCGAGGGGCGTTCTTTTGGTTCTTGCTCCTTTCCGTTTCGCTGGGCGGGGTAAATTTGGTACCCTTACCCGCATTGGACGGTGGTCAGGTTTTGGTTTCCGTGTTAAAAAAGTTAGGTTTGCCTTTGAGTTGGGCTAAAACCCTGACAAAAACCTTCCTAGTTTTGTTTCTGGTAGTTTTGGTTTTGCTTACCGGTAGAGATTTGTTGCAGCTAGCTACCCGTTAGGTATTGGGGAGTTGGTCCCTGATTCTCCAATACCTTTTTTGATCTTCTGGTATAATTGTAGCAGTGTCCGCTTCTCGCTGCCCTCTTTGAATTTCCAAAGGAAAGAGAAAAAGAATAGAAAATAGGAAGGAGAGTTGCAATGTTGCACAAATCCCGACGGTTATTGGCAGTTCCCTATGTACCCCTGCCTTTGGTTGAGTTGCTGTTACTGGAGTTCCTATCAGCGAATAAAGGTGTGGAAGAGCTGGACAGGCTCTTTCCCTTAATTTTTGACCTTGTTATTACAAAGCCTTCTGTTATTATTAGGGAGATGAAATTTGAGAGAATTTTGAAGAATTGGGGTCCGGTTTTCTTTTGGGCAGTGCTTATTTTTGTTGGTTCCTCTTTACCCTCGCCTGAAATTTCCAAAGTTGGTTGGGTATCTTTCGTTATTAGTTCTTTTGCTCATTTTGTGGAATTTAGTGTTCTTTCTTTTTTAATCTTCCGTGCTTTATCTCTTGCAGAACGCAGTCCAGAAAAAGTTTTAAAGCAAGTAACAAGAACATTAGATACACTTCGTTTTGGTGTAAAGCTTTTTTTCTTGCGGTTGTTTTGGGAAATTTTTGTTCCTAAAAAGATGCTAGCTGCTATTTTGATTACTGTTGTTTACGCGGCCACAGACGAACTGCATCAGTATTTTGTGCCTGGCCGGAATTGCAGTTTTTGGGATTTTTTCTTCGACAGCTTCGGCGCCCTCTCCGGCGTTCTTTTTTATCACATTGTTCGTGTAGAGAAGTGAGACGTCGCCTCTAGAAAATTTCAGGCTCTCACAGCTGATAGTTGTCAA
>CAZOPS010000038.1:0-4080 GCA_964581885.1 uncultured Candidatus Saccharibacteria bacterium
TTTTAATTACAGCGGAGCGAATTACGCGCCGCAGGCGCATATTTACGTAGCTTCCAAGCTACGCTTTTCGTGGGGTCTTACCCGAACATTTACTAGTTGCTAATTGCCAAATGGTGAAAACGAGGAGGATCCTTCTACTTGTGGTTCAGGCTCGGCAGAGGGAGAGGATTCTTCTTCTGGTTCTGTTGGCGATTCCACGTTCTCTTCCATATTTTCTTGGGGTAGTGGCCTGCTTTCTATAGCTTCTGTTCCTTCTTCCAATGCTTCCTTTTCTTCTGTGCTAAGTTCCGCCTTGATTTTTTCCAGCTCGTCTTCTATCTGTGGACGGTCCTCGTGGTCCGTGGGAAGTATTGTGAGCACGTTTTCTAAAGCTTGCGCAGCTCGGGGATATTTTTCTTCCATTCGGTAAGCTTGTGCTAAGTTATACCAACCCGGAACGTAACGGGCCCTTATTTGAATAGCGGTGCGGAAGTCAAGGATAGCATCCTCATATTCTCCTTGGGAGAAGAAGATTCTTCCTCTTTGCAATCTTGGATTAGGATTAAGCGGGTCTAGGTTTATAGCTTCGCTGTGAGCAGCTATTGCCCAGTCAGCTGCACCGTCTAAAACACTCTGTAAGTTTTCATAAGTACTGGCGAGGTTGCTCCAGGTTCCTGCCTCCTGCTGGTTTAGAGCAACAGCCTGTTTTGCTTGGTCAATACTTTGTTGGATTAACACATTTATTTGATTGCGTAGTTGTTCTAACTGTGCTTCAAGTTCTTCTTGGTTTTGTTCCAAGCTTTGCTGTTCCTGCTGTAAGGCAGCCGTCTGTTGATTTAAATCGTCAAGAAAGGCTTGGGCCAAAAGCAGGTTGGTATTGGAAAAAGCAAGGTGATAAGAAACCTTTTTGGGGTTAGTTTGAATTGCTTTTTGCTGTAGATTGTAGATTTGGATGCCGTCGTTGTTTTGAAATGCTTGCAAAGACCGGTAATAAGTAAGTTCGCCTTGATAAGCTCGATACGCAAGGTAGGTAAGCCCGCTTGCTAGCAGAAGTACAACAAAAAATGTGGTTGAGCTTTTAAGCGCTAGCCTTTGTTTATCTTGGTGCAGCTTGTTAACAGCTAAAAACACAAAAAGCAATACCCAAGAAAGTAAGGTGGGAGGAAGTAAAATTTGGGTTGCTAACACAACCATAAGCCCCACGTCGCTTGCGTGCAGCTCCCGGCCCTTTTTTAGAAAGACAACGCTTGTTTTAACAGCAATTAGTAGCCAAATTCCAAAACCCAGGATTCCGAGGGTAGTTAGGAGATGAAACGGCACATTGGAAGAGTTGTTGAAAGTTACTTGCCACAGCTGCCCTCGAGCTATTTCTAGTGGTTTAAATTGCCTAAAAGCAGAGGTAAAATTGTTTGGACCCACTCCAATAAACGTGTTTTTTAGATTATTTCCCAAAGAGCTGGTAGCAATTCGCCACCCAAATTTGTAGGGGAGGTTTAGGTAGGGGCCACCTTCCTGTAATGTTTGAATCTCCAGTTCCGGCTCTTGAGAAATGGTAGCACCTGTTTTTTGATAATTGATTCCAAATAAAGCCAGCGCTGTTAGAAGTAAAGGTAAAGTAACTCCAATAGTTATTGCTTCTGCAGTTGAAACTCGGGTGTTTGTATGTTCCGTACCTCCCTCCCGCGCGTATTTTATTAGGTAAAAGATAGCAAGAGCCAAAGTAACTACGAGCCATACCAGTTGGGCAAACTGACTGCCTGCTGGGGTCCATGTTTCAGGATTTACATTTTCCCAAGGCCAAATTTGGGCTAAAATTCCCACATTTCCTAAAATAGAAAGAAAAGACAGGAGTAGGGAAGAGGTTAGCAAAGGGTAAAAAATATAGCGAAAAGAGAACTCTTTTATTTGTGAAAGTACAAAGTAAATAAAAACAAGCCCCAAAAAGAGGATACCTTCGCCCATTAAGCCTTCCATAACACCGGGGTTGAGGAAAATGCTTAAAGCAGTAACAGCTAGAAACGCGCCAACAAGAAGGGTGAACTGACTCTTCCTTGCAGTAATGGATTCTTCTTTTTTAAAAACACTTATGCCGCTCCAAAGTAGCAGGAGAATAATTCCAGAGGCAAGGGCAAGCACGCTTTTGTTCCAAGCATACACGCTGGGGGTGATTGGTAAGAAAAATAGGGGAATAATAAAAATAAAAATTGACACAAACCAATAGATTAGCTTGTTTTTTAGACTGGTTTCTTTTTCCATCTGTGGTTTCATATTCTAGTTTATAAACTCCCGGGTATCAATACTCTTAGGTACCAAAAGGAAGATTCTCGCCTTTTCGGCGAGTCGCCGCGCTCAGCGTGGTCGCCGGAGAGGCGACTATCGCTTCCTCCAGAATGACTTCTATTGATAGCTAGTCACTCTGGAACCCCGACCCCCGAGTCTAGCTCGAGGTCGTGGGTGATAGCCCCGAACCACGTAGGGTACGGGGTCGAGAAGTCTCCCTTAATTCATAGGTCTTTGTACAAATCCCTCCACGTTGGGTTAAACTTGTTGATAAGTCTCATCTTTTTTCGACGCACTAAATTTTTGATGCTTTTTTCTCTTCTTATCGCCACTCTAGAGCTTTCAGCAACTTCGTAATAAACAAGTTTGTTAATATTGTAGCGAGCTGTGAACGATTTTGGATCTAGCTTTTGCTTGTGCTTAAAAACTCTCTTTTTTAGGTTATTAGTAACACCTGTGTAAAGCACGTTGTTACCTTGGTTGGTCATAATGTATATGTAGTAAAGTTCGGGCATAGTTCCTAACAAAATGTAGATTCTATCGTCCGTTGGTCAGAACCGCCGTCCTCCAGAATGACTTCTGTTGATAGCTAGTCACTCTGGAACCCCTATACAAACAGGTGTCACTCTGGAGGAGCGATTCTTATCGCGACGATAGAGTCTCCCTTTGGAATGAGGAAGATTCTATCCCTCGTCATCTCGAGTTTAGCTCGGGATTCCTCACTCCAGAATGACTTCTATTATAGCTAATTACTAATTGCCAGTTGCTAGTTACTAGTTGCTAATTCACTACCCACCAATCAAAGGCAATGTCGGTGCTTGCTGGGCGGTCCACTTTGGCAATAAAGTAGTTGCCTGCATTTTTGTCCAGCACAAAAAGCGCTTGTCCGTTGGTTGAACTTGTTGGCGTTAGGAATATTTTTGATTCTTCAGTTATAGTGCTTGTTCTAATTAGGACTTGTTCTCTTCCTTCAACAATGGTTCCGCTTCCAATAGATTCTGTTGGTTCTTCTTGTTCAGCAGACTGGGTAGCTTCCTTTACATTTACTTTAGTAAAAGTAGCCTCACCCTTAGCGTCAATGGATGCAACCTCTGTATCTTCGGCATTTAATATCTTGAATCTGGAAGGCGGGGAAGATGGATTTTCGCTGATTTCTTGCTGATCCTCGCTGATGTTTTCCGAAGTACCCCTCGTTTCTCCCAGCTTTATCGATAGATCACCCGTGTTGAATGGTGTTATTACATCTGTTTCTACCTTGGGAGTGCCAATTATCCTTGCAAAGAAGCGCCCTGTGTTGTCTAGGTAGGCAAGTGCTCTCCCCGCAACCTTAACTTCAAAAACATTTTTGACCTTTTTGTACAACTTACGCAAATCTACGCTAATGGAATCCGCGAATCCACGCGAATCTTCCTCATCTGATTCGTGTTCATTAGTGCTGTCATTGGCGTTAGTTAGCGTTGGTATCGCAGATGCGGTGGCTTCGTACTGCTCGATTTCCTCCAATTCCTCGCGGGTTAGGTCTTCGTTCGTAATTTCTACCTTCTTTTTGGCAGAAACAGTACCCTCTCTGCTTAGAACCAGAGAATCCTTTTGTAACCTTAGATCGCCAGCTAGGTTATCAATCTTATCTCCGTCTCTGATAAAGAAGGTTCCGCCCTGGGAGAAATCTCCGGCCACGGTTGTGTCACTGCTGATTAGATCATCCAAAAAGTATGATTTACCCTTAACAGTGAGATCACCGGAAACCGTAGCCTCAGGGCTACGCGAATCAACGCTAATGTCAGACGAATCTGCGCTAATTGATTCGTCCTCATCCGTGTC
>CAZOPS010000038.1:4180-6802 GCA_964581885.1 uncultured Candidatus Saccharibacteria bacterium
CGTGTTACTTTGTGTTGGTTCATCTTCCTCTTCAGTTGTGCTGGAGTCTGCATCATCTGCCAAAGCGCCGAATAGGCTCTTCACATCCAGGTTTTCCACTTCTAGGTTTTTGGCTCTGAGTGTTCCGGAAACAGTAGCGTCTTCTGTTTCCAAACTCCCGCTTTCCACCTTACCGCTAACTGTGGCCTGCCTCGCCGACAGATTCTCACTTTTAACTTCCCCCTCAAACTCCGCATTCCCTTCATTATCAATGGAAGCAACAGTTTCTTCTTTGTCATTTTGCACTTTGAACTTTGAATTTTTAACTATTAAGTCTCCAAATAGGGAAGTGCTCTTATCTTCGGTATTAAACTCCGCTGTCTTTTCTCCCTCTGAATTACTAATTACTAGTTTCGAGTTACTAGTCTCGATCTTTTCCGTTTCCACAACCGGGCTGGTTATCTTGTTTGTAGCTTCTAAGTCTTTTGTCTTGGTTCTTTCAGCAACTATATTTTGGGCAATTAAGTTGGTGGTGTCTAGCAACCCCACCTTTGCTTTTCCAATTGCTGCTTTTGCCAAGTTTGCAATGCGCTCCACAGGTTTTCCGTCTTCGTCCCGAACTTCGTAGGAGCTTCCGCGCATTGCGTTTTCGGATAGGAGCCCGTTATAAGTGTCGCCTCCGTTATCTATATGAACACTTCCGCTGTCAGTTAGGTAAAAATCAGTTTGAAGCTCATTGATTTTAACTTCGTGTTTTTGAAGCTCATTAAGCAAAAGAACAGGCAGATCACTGTAGGTAACACCTTCAAGAAGACCATCTTTTTTGGTCACGATTTCAGGTAATATTTCATAAACTTCCTCGGCAATAAGTCCAAATTCTCTCTTTATAATACCGTTACTTGTTTTCTTAGGGGTGAATGAAGCGGGTCTTAGATCATAAAGCTTGCTTGTGTCAATTTCCAGGTCTGTGATGTCTTCTTTATATCTTTTTGAAGAAGTTAAGTAGTAAATACGTCCGTTGCTAGTATCGTGTCGGACGTCTGCGTTTGACGCTGAATAACCCCCAAGCTGTCCAAACATCTCTCCTCCAAAATATGCAAAGTTATTTTCCATATTAATCCAAAGTGGCCAATGGCCATCGTATTGACACCAACTAAGATCGTTGTCGCCACACCCCCGCAGGATATAAAAGTTATCGCTGTTTTGGTGGATCATTCCGCTTCTGTTGTCCGTATCCCGTAGATATATAGTTGGGGAAGAATTGTTTGTTATGATATCACCAGCTACATCGAGTTTAGCGTCTGGGTACACCGTCCCGATGCCGAGCCTGCCAGTATCGCTTTCCATTACTATTCTATTTGCCTGACTGTCATCAGAATCTCGGAAATAAAATTTGTTCGACGTATCAAAATGCATGCTACCAGAGCCACTTTGTTGCAGGACAAGGCTTTCTCCGTGTTCTGCGCTAAGCGTTGCGCTCGTGGCACTTAGCTGAATATGTCCCGCAACTTCTAGTTTTTCACTCGGACTCGTCGTCCCGATGCCGACGTTTCCGTTGTTGAATATATGCCCTACTGTTCTATAAGAACTATGGTCAGCAATACTATTATATATTTCCGAATTGAGTATACCATCTCCATGAGACCAGTAAGGGATTAGCTGCAAGGAATAACCGGCGTTAACTGCACCACTAAAAGACACATAACCAGGGATATAGTAATCGTGTCCTCTAACATCAAGAGCGACATATTCTGTGCTGTTATACGTAACTGTAACTAACCTGGCATTAGCGCGATATCTTGTTCCCTTATAATTTAAGGTAGCTGAAGTATCATCTTCATCTGTTTTACTACCCCCTATAGCTGTAACATCAACTTCTAAGATAGTGTTTCCATACCACATATTACCTGTTAAGAAAAAAGTTCCTGAAACAGTATCGTATCTATTCCCTGATTTAGTAGGAATTAAAAGAACAACATAATAATTTCGTCTGTCCGTTGAACCTATGTTGATGTGGGGGTAACTATCCTTATGTCCTCCTGTCGCTTTAATATTACCTGCCACTTCTAGTTTTTCACTCGGACTCGACGTCCCGATGCCGAGGTTTCCCCCAATGTAGCTATTTCCGGTACCTGATACGTATATGTTGTCATTTATGTTTACGTGGTTATCGCCGCTGTCTTGAATATATCCAGAAAGGCTGATGTTTCCTTGGATTTGCGCATTGCCGTTAACATCCAGCTTAGCCCCCGGACTCGTCGTCCCGATGCCGACATCGCCGCCGCTTGTGATTCTCATTCTGTCAGAACCGGCAGTATAGAATCTTATAGTGTCGTTGGAGGGGAAGCCTATAAGCGTGTTTGTGTCGCCACGGTGCCTTATATAATCGTTTATGTGTAGCTCATTAAATTCAGAATCTCCGGCGGGGTTGGCGTAGTAGGAGGTGTTGTCGCGGTCGTAGTAGATGGGGGCGCGCATTTGGTCGCCGGAATCAAATCGGTCCGGGGTGTAGAGGTAATTGGTGCCGGCATCCCGGATTTCACCGTCGCCACCGATATAAAGGTTGCCGCCAGATATACGAGCGTCACCATTTACATCAAGCTTATACCCCGGCCCCGTCGTCCCGATGCCGACGTTGCCGCC
>CAZOPS010000039.1:0-6523 GCA_964581885.1 uncultured Candidatus Saccharibacteria bacterium
CTAATTAATGCGAATTGGTATGGCAAATCCATGCGAATTTAACAATAGCAAATTAATGCGAATTGGTATAGCGAATAAATGCTAATTTAATAATAGCGAATTAATGCGAATAAGAGAAAAGGATGTCATTCTGGAGGAAGACGAGGCTTGGCGAGGATGACGATAGAATCTTCCTCATTCTAATCTTCCATGTCCCAAAGGGAGACTCTATCGTCACGATAAGAATCGCTCCTCCAGAGTGACGGCTGTTCTTACCGCGCAACGCATAACATTTTACTAGTTACCAATTGCCAATTACCAATTACCAATTGCTAGTTGGTAATTACTTTTGGTATGGAAAGACCTGTCTAAACCGCTTAAACCCTTATTCTAGCTGACAACTTGATTGTTTTGTGTTAAGATTTACCCCGCAATGTCGAATTATGAATTGCTTTTTATTTTAAATCCGGAGTTTACTGAATCTGAGCTGAAAGATGTGGTAAAGGGCGTTCGGGATATTGTGGAAAAAAGTAGGGGCGAGGCGATAGAGGAAGATTCATGGGGGAAACGAAATTTGGCTTATGAAATCAAGGGTTTTCGGGAGGGTTATTATTTTGTTTGGCAAGTTGCTGTTCCTGAGACGGATGTTGCTTATTTAAAGAGAAACTTAGAAGTGAACCAAGATGTTATTAGATTTATGCTGATTAAAAGAGAAGGGACACAAAAAGGTGTGTAGTAGTTTGTATATAGATATTATATTTTGCTCTTTTGTGGAAGGGGGTGTTGCAAAGAATGGGAGCACGATCTGAAAATTTAGCGGTAATTATTGGTAATTTAACGCGCGATCCCGAGGTCCGTGATACAGCTGGTGGGCATACGGTAGCTGGGTTTGGTGTAGCTACCAATCGGGAGTGGGTAACTTCTAATGGGCAGAAGAAAGAGGATACGCAACTTCACGAAGTTGTAGCTTGGGATGGGTTGGCTAAAGTTTGCGAACAGTTTTTGGTCAAAGGTAGTAAGGTGTATGTGCGTGGACGTCTTCAAACGCGATCTTGGGAGGATGACAGTGGGCAACGCCACTACAAGACAGAGATTGTTGCAGATAAGGTTGTGGTGTTGGATAGTCGTAAGTCTTCTAGCAAGAAAAAAGAGGAAGAAGAAGAGGAAGAAGAGGAAGAAGAGAAGAAGGTAGAGGTTGTTCCTGATGAGGAGGCCGAGATAGAAGAGGACTCTGAGGAAGAGGATGTTGACGAAGAGGTGGTCGGTGAAGAAGGAGAAGAAGAAGAGTAGGATTGCAAGGTTTTGACTGATTTTTGTTCTTTAGTCCTTTCCGCGGGGGCGGGCTAGCTGCCCGCCTGCCGGGAACTGTTTGTAATTTTGTTTGAGATTTTTTAAGCTAATGCCTAGAAAAAAACACAGAAAAAAGAAAAATTATAAAAAGAATCCCTGTTTTTACTGCCAGAGTGGCAGGGACGTTGATTATAAAGACGTTTTGCACTTGAAGCGGTTCTTGACCCGTCGAGGAAAGATAAGACCGCGTGAACAAACAAGTCTTTGTGCAAAGCACCAACGGGAAATGGGTACTGCTGTTAAGCGTGCGCGGGAAGCTGCACTTATTTCTTATCTCAACAGATAACTTTATTGGTTGATCTTGCGGCTTTAGCTTGGAAGAGCTTCTAGCTCTTGTATATTTTTATATATGTCTCCTAAGATTCGAAGATTAGTTTTCCTTTCTTTGTTCTTTTCCCTCTTTACCTTTTGGGTTGGTTATTCTTTTGGTTCTGGTAAATTTGATTACATAAGCTTGGGTAATTTTGTAAATTTGTCTCGTCAGCAAAACAATTTAGGTAGGAGTAGGGCTGATTTGGATCTCTTTTGGAAAGTTTGGGATCTTCTTCACAAAAACCACTTGAATCGAGACGAGTTAGTTACCCAAGATCTAATTTACGGGGCAATTTCAGGCCTGACCAGAGCTACAGGGGATCCCTATACCGCTTTTTTAACTCCGGAAGAGAATGAGGCAGTTAAAGCGGGTATTGATGGCGAATACGAGGGTATTGGTGCTGAATTGGGTATGCGTGAGGGTCAGCTTATGGTGATTTCGCCTTTAGAGGGATCTCCCGCGGAACGTGCTGGTGTGCGGGCTGGAGATAGGATTTTGGAAATTGATGGGGAGGATGCGAGGGATTTTACATTATCTGAGGCTGTGGCAAAGATTAGGGGAAAGGCGGATACCGGGGTTGTGTTGACCTTGTTGGGGGAGGATGATGATGAGCCGCGTGAGATCACTATTGTGCGAGGTACTATTGAGCTTGAGAGCGTTAAGTGGAATTATGAGGGTGATGGTTTATATTACGTTCGAATATCAAGGTTTGGTGAAAAAACAGTATCGGAATGGGATTTGGCAGTGAATGATATTTTTTCTCAGGGAGATCTCAAGGGTTTGATATTGGATGTAAGAAATAATCCTGGAGGTGTCCTTACTGCATCAATTGAGGTGGCGTCGGATTTTGTTGATCAAGGAGTTATAGTTAGCGAACAGTTTGCAAATGGCCAAGAGTCTAAATTTACTAGTACAAGGAGAGGTAGGCTTACAAATGTCCCTGTAGTGGTTTTAATAAACCGGGGGTCGGCGTCTGCTTCAGAAATTTTTGCTGCTGCTCTGAGATTTCATCAAGGAGCTAAACTGGTGGGAAGGAAAACTTTTGGTAAGGGTACAGTACAAGATGCACGTGATCTTGAGGACGGTTCTGGGGTGCATATAACAGTGGCCAAGTGGTTAACTCCGGACGGTACTTGTGTAGAGGGGGAGGGTCTAGAACCTGATTTTGAAATTGAGGTGGAGACCATGGATATTGAAGAGCAGCAAGATCCCCAGTTGGAAAAGGCAAAGCAAATTTTGTTGAAGTGAAGACATCTTCTTGTGATATTCTCTTGTGTTATACTGCCAGAGTAGAGTTATGAAAGAGCATCGTTCCTACTTCCTAGTCTTTAACACAGCGTTAGCAACTATTCTTCTGGTTATTTTGGGAATTGCAGCGGCCTTGCGGTGGGCTGGCCCTCAGGTCGAGCTGTTACTTTCTTCCTTGTCTGAGCAAGAATCCCTGGTGACTACTAAAGTTGAGAGAGAAGTTGTTGGCGAGGAGAACGCAATAATAGATGTAGTGGAGACAGCTCGCCCTTCCGTAGTTTCGATTTTGGTAGGTAAGGTAAGCTGGAATCCTGTGACGGGACCGGAAAAAGTAGAAGGTGGGATTGGTACTGGGTTTATAGTAGATTCGGATGGTCTTATCTTGACTAATCGGCATGTTGTTTCGGACACCTCCGCTAGCTACACTGTAGTTTTAGATAATGATGAGGAATATCCAGTTCAGGATATTTACCGCGATGCCTTTAATGACTTAGCAATTTTAAAGATAGATGCGCAGGGCTTGCAGCCTTTGCAGCTTAGCGACTCAGATGCCTTGAAGGTGGGACAGAACGTAGTAGCAATTGGGAATGCTTTGGGGGAGTTTCCTAATGCAGTGACAAGCGGTATAGTTTCTGGTATTGGGCGTGGAATTACTGCTACTAGTAGCCCCTTTGGTGGAACTGCTCAACTGCTTGAGGACGTTATCCAGACCGATGCAGCACTTAATCCAGGCAATTCTGGCGGTCCGCTGCTTAATTTGTCTGCTGAAGTTGTTGGGATAAATGTTGCAATGACGCAGGGAGCTGAAAATATTGGCTTTGCTATTCCAGTTAAGGTTGTAAAGCCTACATTAGAGAATTTTGAGAAGCACGGCCGAATAGTCCGGCCGTTTTTGGGTATTCAGTACGTGATGATTAGTTCTGAAATAGCAGAAAGTCGAGATCTTCCTGAAGGTGCGTATGTTCGCGAGGTTGTTATGGATTCTCCTGCTGGAGAAGCAGGATTACAACCTTCAGATATTATTACGAAAATTGATGGCGCAGAGGTAACGGAGGACCAAACCTTAGCCCAGATTATTGCTCGGAAGTCTGTAGGGGATGAGATAACTATGAATGTCTATAGAAATGGGCGTGAGATTGAAATTGAAGCTAAATTGGTTGAGGCTCCTACTGATTAAAGGTTGGCTTGCGAGGTAGCTTCGAGAATTTCTTCAATGTTTCCTTCAAGTATTCCTTCTAAATTGTGCCAAGACTTGTTGAGGCGGTGGTCGGTAACTCTGTCTTGTGGAAAATTGTAAGTTCTTATTTTTCTAGAACGTTCTGCACTGCCAATTTGGGAGCGTCTGAGGTCATCTATTTTTCCTTTTTTCTGTTCTCTTAACATATGAGCAAGTTTCATTTTGATAAGGCTTAAAGCTTTTTCTTTATTTTTTTGCTGAGTGCGGGAATCCTGGGATTCAACAGTTACCCCAGTTGGTTTGTGTTTGATTCGGACGGCTGTTTCAACTTTATTTACAAATTGGCCGCCTGGTCCTGATGCTCGATACGTTTCTACTTCTAGGTTTTGGGGCTTAAGTTTAACTTTTTTAGTGGGGACGACAGGTAGAACAGCGACTGTGGCTGTAGATGTATGTATCCTTCCTGAGGATTCTGTTGTTGGTACTCTTTGAACTCTGTGTACTCCTGACTCGTTTTTTAGTAGTTCATAAACATTTTCGCCTGCAATAGCTGCAGTTAATTCCCTGATACTTTTTAATTCCCCAGTACTCTTGGAAAGTATTTTAAACTTCCATCCTTTACTTTTTCCAAAATTTAAATACATATTCCAAAGATCATGGGCAAATAGACCAGCTTCGGTACCACCGGTACCAGCTCTTATTTCAAGAATGGCGCGATTGCTCTTGGGGGATAGACGTGGTGGCATTACTTTTCAATCCTTTCTAACATTTCCTTGAGGGTCTTGGGTTGCTCCTTTTCTTTTTTCTCTTTTTCTTTTTCTTCCCTTTTCTTTTCTTCCTTCTCTTTTTCTCGGAGGTTTGCTTCCTTTCTCTTTCGTTCAAACATTTCTACTCTTCCTTCGCTGTCAATGAATTTGCTCTTACCTGTAAAGAAAGGATGGCAAGCAGAGCATACCTCCACCTCTAGCTCTGGTTTAGTAGAACCTACAGTGAAAGTATTTCCGCAGGCGCAGGTTATCTTGGCGTTTGGATAGTATTTAGGGTGTAAATTTTCTTTCATACCTTGCAGATTATAGAGGGTTGGCGGCTATTTTTCAAGGTTTTTCCCTATATCTTTGGTGTTTATTGCTTTTTGGTTTCCAGTTTTCATATTTTTTAGAGTAATTTTATTCTCTTTTGCTTCGTCGGGGCCAAGTATGCCCACATAGGGAATTTCCTTCCGGTTGGCGTAAGCTAGTTGGTCTCTGAGATCGGTTTTAGGGTTTAGGAACAATTCAACGTAAAGTCCTTGGTTGCGGAGGTCCTGGGCAACTTCCACAGTTCTTTCGAGAAGTTCTGGTTTGAGGATAGTTAGAAGTATATCAACAGAAGACTTAATCTTACCCTGTAGTAGGTCCAGCTCTTTGACTATTTCGCATATTCTATCTAGTCCAATAGTAGTGCCAACTGCTGGTGTTTTTGGTCCTCCTAGCTGTTCGACCAGATTATCATAGCGGCCTCCTCCTGTTATTGAGCCAAAATCTGGTTTTGTAACTTTAGTCTCGAAAATTGGTCCGGTGTAGTAATCTAGACCTCGCACAAGAGTGGGTGTAAACTCGTAATTTTTCTTTGGTATTTCTAGGGCTTTAAGATATGTTTCTAATGTTTTTAGTTCGGGATCATTTTCCTGGGGGGAAAGGGTTTGCCACTTCTTTAATATTTCTGTGCTTTTGTCTTTGGTAAAACCCTTTTCCCTTAGTTCTTTTTCAACCTCACTTTTTGTTTTCCTATCAATTTTATCTAAAGTTTGGAGGGTGCTGTTCCACTTGTTTTGAGCTATATTTAGGTTTGAAAGCATCTTGAATAGCGCTGGGCGGGAATTAATAAATATTTTGAAACTTGGTATTTCCAGTTTGGAAAGGGTTTGGTAAATTACATCTATGATTTCTGCGTCTGCTAAGCGATTCTCAACCCCAAAAATATCAATATCGCATTGAAGAACTTCGCGGTATCGCCCTTTTTGAGGCTTTTCCGCTCGCCATATTTTTTGAATTTGGTAGCGTTTGAAGGGTAGTTGAATTTCATTTTGGTACATGCTTAAAATTTTGGCTGCTGGAACTGTTAGGTCGTATGGCAGAGCCACGTCCCGGCCTCCCTGGTCTTTGAATTGATAAACTAATTTATCTGCTTCCTCACCGTATTTTCCAAGCAGTGTTTCTGCATACTCTAAGGAGGGCGTCTCTAACGGTTCGAAGCCATAGGAAGTGAAAACATCTTTTAAGATGCCCAAGACGTATTCACGGGTTTTCATTTCTGCTGGTAAAAAGTCGCGGAATCCTTTTAAGTTTTGTAATTCATTATTTTCCTGGACCATATTAGGGTTATTATAGCAAAGGGTGTTGGAAATAAGTAGCAATTAGTTAGCAGTAAGCAAAAAGAGGAATAAAAGATAGAAATACAATGGATGTACAGTAGAT
>CAZOPS010000040.1:0-6469 GCA_964581885.1 uncultured Candidatus Saccharibacteria bacterium
AGTGATATGGGTCGAAGACCGACTGCTAAATTTTGTTATCTAGTAATAGACATATGTTTTAAATTTTTGTATGGGCAAAAAGGAGTCCTTTGAGACTGTTTGGGACTTTTTGGAAAATCATTTTAGATTCTTTCTTCTTCTGTTTTCTTTCCTGTTACTCTTTGCTAGTGGTATGCTTCTAGCAAAAATTTGGCAGCTTAGGAGTAAACCTCAGTTAGAATATAGTGTGCGGGAATCTGGGGAGTCTAGGTCTGACAACTTGTCAGATGACGAACCTGGTACAGACGTCTGTGTAGTTGATGTTTCAGGTGCTATAGAAGAGCCGGGGGTATATGAGTTGGGAGAAGGTTCTCGAGTCAAGGACGCTGTGAACGTTGCTGGCGGTCTTTCTTCTTTGGCCGATGAGGACTGGGTTGCTAAGAACCTGAATTTGGCAGCGCCAGTTTCTGATGGTCAAAAAATTTACATTCCAGAAAAGGGAGAAGCTGCGGAAGTTGCTAGCGTGGGTTCTCAATCAGGTGACATTAGGGGGACAGAGGCGCTGACTGTAGGCAGTTCAGGAAAAATAAATTTAAACCAAGCTTCTAAAGATGATTTGGAAACCTTACCGGGAATAGGGCCAGCATTGGCAGGGAGAATTATTGAATACCGCGAAAAAACTCCTTTTGAGAGTGTGGAAGAGTTAACAGCAGTGAAGGGTATAGGTGGGAAGACTTTGCAAGATTTGCGTGATAAGGTTTTTGTTCCCTAATGCAGTGGCTCAACAGCAGAAGAATATTTCTTTTAAGTCTCGGTGTTTTTCTCATTACACACTGGGCTTATCGATATTGTAAAAGCGCGGAAAGATTGCCAGCGAACAAGGTTAGCACTCGAGTACAGGGAAGAGTAGTGACTATTCCAAAAGTTAAAGGCAGCAGTTATGTTTTTGATCTAAGTCCTGTTGAATTTCCTCCAGAGACGAGGTTTAGGGCTCAAAAACTCACCATTTATTCTTCTTTGCATTCGGGACCATCTTTTGGTGATTGGGTAGAGGTTGAGGGCACGCTTAATCCAAGAGGTTATGTAAGTTTTCCAAGAATACGGAGGTTGGAAAAGTCTAGGACCCCTCTTGTGAGGCTGCAACAGATCCTCTTTAAAGTTCGTAAAGGTGCTGGTGACCTTATTGCAAGAGCTATTCCAGAGCCGGAGGCAGCTCTTCTTAAGGGAATTTTGCTAGGTATAAAAGATGAGATTTCGACAGATTGGGAGCAAATTTACAGAGAAGTAGGTGTTACACATGTAGTTGTTGCTTCTGGTTATAATGTGGCCGTTTTGGTAAGTGTTGTTTCTTCTGTGGCAAAACCCTTTGGTAGAGGTGTTAACCTAGTTTTTTCCGGGTTTGCTATCAGTCTTTTTGCTTTAATGCTTGGTGCCGAGCCCCCAATTCTCAGGGCTGCTCTGATGGGATTTGTTGCCAGTCTAGGCAATTTTGTTGGTAGACAAAAAGATGTCTTGAGGACGATGCTTATTACTGGGTTTTTGCTGCTATATGTAAATCCCCAATTTGTTAACTCTATTAGTTTTCAGTTGAGCTTCGCGTCTTCTTTAGGTCTTGTTGTTTTAGTTCCCACTTTAAATAAGCTTCTGGATGCTTCTCTTCTTTCTTTTTTGAAGTTGAAAGAGGATTTTGTAACCACCTTGGCTGCCTCTCTGTTTGTTTTTCCACTTATTTCTTTTCACTTTGGGGAAATATCTCCGGCCTCCTTTCTGGTTAACACATTGACTTTATGGATCATACCACCAGCTATGTTTTTCGGCTTTATTACGGTGTTAGTGACTATTTTTAGCAATTATCTTGGGAGTCTGGTAGGAGCGTTTTCTTGGATTTTTCTGAAATTTTTTAACTTCACAGCTTTTCAAGCTTCCCGGATTTTCGGTTTTTGGCAGATAAAAATCCCGCTTTGGGGTGTTGCTATATATTATGTTTTTCTTTTTAGCTTATGGTTTTTGTTCCAGAACCTTGGCAGGGTAAATCAAAACGATTAATTTTAATCTTTCTAATAGTTTCCTTGGCTCTTGAGCTCGTAATATTAGTTACTTTTCCTGCTAGGAACTTGATGATAGCTGTCCTGGATGTAGGGCAAGGCGATTCAATTGCTGTTCGGACTGCAGATGGTCATAGAATTTTGATTGACGGGGGTCCTGACGATTCCGTGCTCTACGAGCTGGGGGAAGTTTTCCCTTTTTGGGTAAGAGAACTGGATCTTTTAGTTGTTAGTCACTGGGATGCAGATCATGTAGCTGGTTTGGTTGGTGTTTTGGAGAGGTACGAGGTAAAGCATATTTTGGTAGGTGACTTAGATTGTAGCACGGCGATTTGTGAGGCTGTAATGGCTGCTATGGAAAAAGAAGGCACAGAGGTTTGGTTTGCGGAACCGCAAGCCGAGGTTACTTTGGGGAGAACATCTCTTCTTGTTTTGTGGCCTCCTCCTAATTGTTATTTGGGTCGCAATGATTGTTCTATACTGCTAATGTTGGATTATGGAAACTTTGAAGCTGTCTTTGCGGGAGATTTGGAGGAAGTGGGGCAGCAGGCTTCTTTGGGGCTTGTTAGGGAGTCAGAGCTTTTTAAAGTGCCCCACCATGGTGCAGATTGCTTGTGGAAGCCCTTTTTGCTGCGGATAGATCCTTTAATTTCAATTATATCAGTCGGGGAAAATTCATTTGGCCATCCTACAGCGGAGACTTTAGGCAAATTGGAGAGTGTAGGGACAAAAGTTTTAAGGACAGATCAAGTTGGAACTGTAAGAGTAAATTCGGATGGTAGTCGTTGGGGGATAGGGGATAGGAGATAGGAGATAAGGGATGAATTACAAATTACCAATTTTGAATTTTAAATTGCAGAAAGAAATAAGAGATAAGGGATAGAAGATACGGGATAGGGGTAAGAGATAGGCAACACGAAACTCGAGACTAGTAACTCGTAACAAGAAAAAAGAGAAATTACGCTCAGAAGCGTGAAAATAAGAGGGATAAGGGAGAGGAAATAGGGAATAAGGGATAGTAAATAAGAAGAAAATATGGTCGGAACCATGAAATTACAGTCAGAACTGTGAAATTAGATTTGCAATTTAGGAATGAGAGACAAGAGATACTAAATACTAAATGCTTAATGCTAACTACTAAACACTGATAACGAGTTACGTGTTTTAATTACAGCGGAGCGAATTACGCGCCGCAGGCGCATATTTACGTAGCTTCCGAGCTGCACTTTTCGTGAGGGGTCTTACCCGAACATTTGCTAGTTGGTAGTACGTCGGTGCGTCAGTTATCAGCGGGAATCGGCTATAAATCAGCGTAAATCCGTAGCGTAGCGCTGATTGCTAACAGCTAAAAGGGTGGATAAAGTCTCTTTGTTTGGCTAAAATGTATTTACTTGGTTACTTTTAGCAGTCGACTGCCAAAAGTGCTGAGATTAGTTATGACTACCATTCAACAATTGAAGGAGTTTGTAGGTAACGCAGTAAATCGGAAATTTGATATTTCTTTGGATGTAGAACTTGAACATCCTCAGGACCAATCTCACGGTGACTACGCAACTAACGTGGCTTTCAGTCTTGCGGATTCAGTAGAAAAGTCGCCCCGAGAAATAGCTGAAGAGCTGGTCATTGAATTATCCTCGAATGAGGAGTTACCTTCTTTTATTCAGTCTATTAAGGTCGCTGGTCCTGGATTTATTAATTTTTGGCTTTCAAAAGATTTTCTTTTGCAGGAAGTGGATAAAATTTTGGAAAAAGGTGATAGTTATGGTAGCTCCCAAGGGGGGCAAGGCAGGCGTTTTCTTCTCGAACATACTTCTCCAGATCCGATAAAAACTATACATATTGGCCATTTGCGGAACAATTTCTTGGGTATGGCGTCAGCGCGTCTTCTGGAAAAATGCGGTTATTCTGTAGTTAAGGATTGTATTGATAATGATAGAGGTACACATGTATCTCGGGCTATGTGGGGGTTTTTAGTTTTTGGGCGCAAGTCTTTGGCAATTTTAAAAAAAAGTATAGTAGAGTTTGAGGTGACAAATTCTCAGATAGAAGAGGTATGTAAGGGCGTAAATTGGCAAAAACTTCTCTCAGAGTGGATTGAATCTCCGAATAATTGGTATAGTCCAGAGGACTTGGATCTAAAACCAGATCACTTTGACCTTCGCTTCTATTCGCTAGGTGATCGAGCTGAGGAATTGGTTTCTGGGGTAGGGAACCAGGTTAGGGAAATACTGCAGAGATGGGAAAGGGAAGATCAAGCAGTCCGGAAACTGTGGAAGCAACTTATTAATTGGTCTCATACAGGATACCGGGAGACTTACAACCGGATCGGTAGTGAATTTGATCATATATGGCGAGAGAGTGAAATATACGAGGAAGGGCGAGGAATTGTTGAGGAGGGCGTGGCTAGGGGTGTTTTTAAGCGCTTGGATGACGGAGCTGTCCTATCCGACCTTTCCGATTACAGTCTTTCAGATACTGTGCTCTTGAGATCTGACGGCACTACTCTCTACCACACTTTAGATCTTGCCCTAACCAAGGAAAAAAAGAAAAAATTCCCTTCTGATCTTTATATTTGGTGTATTGGGAACGATCAAATATTATATTTGAAACAGTTGTTTGCAATGTGTGAGCAGTTGGGAATTGGGAGTCGAGAGCAGTTTTACCACCTAAATTTTGGATATGTGACTTTACGGGGAGGGGAAAAGATGAGTAGTCGGAAAGGTACCATTGTTTCTGCAGACAAGCTTTTGGATTCGTTGCACCAAGCTGCATTGTCGCTTATAGACAGCTCAGATTCCGTGCAAGCAGACAGTTTTACCCCCTCTAAGAAGGCGGAGGTGGCAGAAGCGCTTGCTTTGGGAGCCTTAAAGTATGGCCTTTTAAGGCACAATCGGGAGAAGGATACAGAATTTGATCCCCAAAAATCAGTGACGCTGGAAGGCGATTCTGGACCTTACCTTCAATACTCCTACGCTCGGTGCTATTCGGTGTTAGAGAAAGCGAACCAGGAGGGGTTTGGTTTTGAGCAAGTGGAAAAGTTGACGAGCGAGGAGGAGAATTTGTTACGTGTTTTGTATTTGTACCCAGAGGTAATAGCTGATGTTCGGCTTGACTTTGGGTCAAGCAGGCTTTGTAATTTTCTTTATGACCTGGCCCAGAAGTATAATGCCTTTTATAACAACTGTCCTATCCTAAAGGCAGAAAGCAGGGAAATTCGTGGTTTGCGGTTAGCTCTGACAGCTGCTACTGCTCAGATTCTTAAGGACGGACTAGGTCTGTTGGGGATTGAAGTACTGAAAAAGTTGTAAGTGTTTTGGTTTAAAGTGTGGAGGTACTGGTAAGTTTGGATTTTACAACAAGGCGGCTTATAGTAGTCCCTGGAGGGTGACAAGTTTGGAGAGTTAGGGTGGGTTCAGAAGTTTTTTTTAGCAATGGGGTAGTGTCGAATCCGGAAACCACATCTTTATTGGTTACTTCGTACACGAAGCGCTGATTGTCAAAAAGTATGCTTATCTGGTCTCCTTTTTCTAATTTCCTGAGGAGGTTAAAAACTGTAGCGTACTTACCTAGTTCCCAAAAGTTTAGGGAAGAGTGGGCAAAGAGATAAGTATTTCCTTCCTTTCCAGGCAAGGGTGTTCCCTTAGCATGTGCTACTCCCTTGCGCATTGCTTCCATATATTGGCTTTTATCATTTGGCGGCACGTTTTTCATAACAGGTGCGTTTACTCCTATTTTTTCAATTACGATTCCAAAGCTGGAAGATATGGGAGTGACTTTTAAGGGAGTAGGCGAGCTTGCAAGTGGCGCAAATAGACTGTCTGGAGCTTTTGTGCAATCAATGTTATAAAGTTGGCACTTGATACTTCTTTCTGTTTTTTTTGCCCAGTACCATGCTTCGGATGATACTGTGGGCCAAATAGTTATCCCCAGAAGTAAAAAACCTCCTATAATTAAGGCATTTGCAATTGTTTCTAAGAAAAAGCGAAAGCCGAGTTTCATTTGGTTAATAATGGGGCAGCAGTGGGTTGATTTTACCATATTTACGGGGTAAAATGGTAGTTAGATGCTCTTGCCCCAGTAGCTCAACGGATAGAGCAACGGTTTCCTAAACCGTAGGTTGCAGGTTCGACTCCTGCCTGGGGCACCACCCCGACATACAGAGTTGGAAGACCAACTCCCGTCGGGGCAGGCCCTGACGAGAACTACTTTGTTAGTTCTGTATGTCGGGGGAAACGAGCGGATCCCCGTTGGAGCGGTAGCTTGGATAATGGGGTAGCGTAGTTTTGTATAGCGGGGCTAGCTTGCCCTTTTTGTTACGGAGCAATTAATTAGAATTGATACAGGTACTATCTTGAGTAGTATACATACTCCGGGGACTGGCCCAATGGTAGGGCGCGCCGTTCGGGTCGGCGAGGTTTCCGGTTCGAATCCGGAGTCCCCGACCA
>CAZOPS010000041.1:0-6112 GCA_964581885.1 uncultured Candidatus Saccharibacteria bacterium
ATTACTCTGACCGAAACCCAATTCACGGAAATTGAATACAGTATTCGGGCAACTTCCTATGCTAGCGCAGGCGCGACGTATTGTTTTCGTTTTTACGATGCAACGGCAGGTGCGGCTTTGGACAATTATGCTGTATATCCGGAAGCAACTGTGGCCAATTCTGCGCCGGAAGTTAGCAACGTAGTTCTAAATGGTGGCGACCCTATTGATCTTACGGAGGGGACTACTACTTCGGTTCCTATTACAGCTACTATTACAGATCCCAATGGGTGTGAAGACGTGTTTTCTAACGGAACTATTACTGCAAGGGTATATCGGTCTGGTGTTGGTGAAAGCTGTACCGCAGATGATAATAATTGTTATGTTGATGTAACTTTAACTGAGGATGGGGATACTTGTTCTGGAGCTGGTGATACTACGGGTGATGCTGTGGGAAGTGTAAATATTCAGTTTCACGCTGAACCTACGGATTCGGGAAGTCCTTGGGAATCTGATACTTGGATAGCTGAGGTTACTGCGACCGATGCCAGCTCGAGCTCCCATTCCGCAACATCTTCAGGTATAAATTTGAATACTTTGCGGGCTCTGAGTGTCACTTCTTCCATTTCTTACGGTAATTTAATGGTGAATGAGAATACGGGAGATACAAACTCAGAAGTAACGGTAACTAATACTGGCAATGCAGCTATTGATTTTGAACTTTCCGGAACCGACATGTGTACAGATTACCCAACTTGTTCAGAAGATATTCTTGCAGTGGGTAATCAAGAATATGCACTTTCTAATTTTAGTTATGGTAACGGAACTTCTCTTTCCACTTCTCCTTTGCAAATTGAAGCAGATCTTTCCAAGCCAACAACTTCTCCTTCTGATATTACTGATTTGGTTTATTGGGGTATTGGCATACCAGAAGGATCGGCAACAGGCGGCTATTCGGGAGAAAATACTTTTTCTGCTGTGACAGACTGAGAAGAGGTCTTGACACTGTTGGGGCGTTATAGTAGCTTTAAAATAGTCTTTACTTAAATATTACTTTTCCCCCTGATTATGATTGAGAGAAAGAAGAAATTAAACTTACCACAAAAATATTTGCTTATTCCCTTTCTAATTTTATGTGTTGTTCTTGTTAATTCTGGTGCTTTTGCTGATACAGCAACAACTAGTGTTACTGTGGGTAACTCTGCTCCTTCTTTTGATGTTGCTCCCGCCGAAGATACCGCATCAGCTTCTACTAGCCCGACAAATGCGGGGACGGATGTCACTTTTGACGCTACTGGTAATGACTCCAACGGAGATAGTTATTATCTTGCTATTTGCAAAACGGATGCTGTAACCGCAGTAAACGGAGACGCGCCCACTTGCGACGGCGGCAGTTGGTGTGTTTCTACTGCGACAGCTGACGAGACCGAAGCCTCTTGTAGTTATACCACGCTCGATAGCGATGATGAATCCAACGATTGGTACGCTTTCGTTTGCGATGGTGACTCTTCCAGCGCGAGCTGCTCTTCCAGTTCGCAGGGTTCCGGCGATAGCGGCTCGCCATTTAAGGTCAACCACCGCCCTACTTTTGACACGATTTCTAATGATGGACCACAGGATCCGGGAGGGACAGTAACTTGGAGCACTAATGCCAGTACTACCGATAGCGATACTGATGGCACGGCGGATACAGTAAAGCTTGTGGTTTGCAAGACAGCAGGGGTTTCCGGCGGAGATTGCGATGGTGGAGAGAGCGACCGTTGGTGCCAGTCGAGCTTAGTTTCTGACACTCCTTCTTGCACATATGATGTGCCCACACCTACCGCAGACCAATCCTATGACGCTTATGTATACCTTTTTGACAACCACGATTTTGGCGCAGATACCAATCAAGGTTCTAGTAGTAACTATACTGTGAACAATGTCGCTCCTACAGTGTCCAGTGTCGCTCTAAACGGTGGTAGTGCTATGGACCTTACGGAGAATACTACCACATCAGTGACTATTACGGGGACAGTGACGGACAACAATGCTTGTGGAGATGTTGCTTCGGTGGAAACCAGCCTTTACCGTTCGGGAGTTGGCTGGACAAGCTGCGATAACGATGCCGAGGATGATGACAACAGTTGTTATGCCCAAGTAAGCTGCAGTGTGGTCGGCTCAGGCAATACTTGTGACGGTTCGAGTGACGCTTCGGCAGATTACACTTGCAGTGTTTCGGTGCAGTACCACGCCGATCCTACTGATACTAATACAGTGTACGAAGCAGAGAATTGGCTTTCTACTGTTAAAGCGACGGATGATGATGCATCAACAGGAAATGCAGAAGTTTCCAGCGGTGTACAGATGAACAGTTTGACAGCTTTGGACATAACCAGCACTATTTCTTACGGAACACTCGGTCCTGGCGAGGCAATTGATCCTTTGGACCAAACTGCTAATGTGACTGCAACCGGTAATGTTGGATTGGATGTAGAACTTTCTGGTACAGATATGACTTCTAATGGAGATAGTATTGCTGTAACCCAGCAAAAATACGCTCTCGCAGCTAGTACAGCTTATGCAGACGGAACAACATTATCCACTACAGAAACAGAGGCAGAGTTGAATTGTAGTAAGACAACAGATAGTGTATCTCCAGCTAATAAGGATACTTATTGGGGAATAGAAATTCCGGCTGATACCCCAAGTGGTGATTATAGCGGTAGCGATACCTTTGGTGCGGTTAAGGGTGAAACAGTGGATTGGTGATAGGCGCAAGGCGCCTACATTACAAATTAAAAATTTCAAATTTCTTGGGCTTGTTTGTGATTTGAAAATTGGGATTTGAAAATTCCGGCCATGAAAACATTTAATAAATTATTAAAATCAATACTTGTTTCCTTACTGCTTTTTGTGGCAGCTACTGTACCGGTGATGGCCGGCTTTGGTGTTTCTCCTTCCCAAATTTACAATAAAAATCTTTTACCTGGATCGCAATTGGAGAAAACCATAATTATTTCCCGCTCTGACCCCTCACAGGTTCTAAGAGCATCTGTTTCGGTTGATTCGGATCAGAATATCGAGGACTGGTTTAGCTTTGGCCCTGGTCAAGAACTTTTGTTACCTGCAGGTGAGCAGCGCGTACCTTTGACGATTATAGTTAATGTGCCCGAAGATGCGCCACTAGGTAGTTATGAGGGCTATTTGCGTATTCGCGCTGTACCAGAGGGAGAACAAAAATCAGGAATTACGGTAGTGGAGGGTGCTCGGGTGGACTTAGGCTTAGTTTTGACCGAGGTAACCGTATCTGATTTTGTTGTGAGGCTTTTAAAGTTGGAAGATACTAAGGAAGGTGAGCCGCTCCAGCTACTGATTAAAGCTGAAAATATTGGAAATAGCACAGCAGCTCTTAGTGAGGCGCAGCTAGATATTTATAATCTTTCTGACGAACTTGTGGAATCTTTATCAGACAGAGATCTGGATGCTATTGAAGCTTTTAAAACAGGAGAGATTTATGCGGAGTTTTCGCATCAGCTTTCGGAAGGTGAGTATTATGCGCAAGCTAGAGTCTATAACAACGGTGATGTGCTGCGTGAGGAAAAATTATATTTTCGTGTAATGGAAGGAACGCCGCGCGAGGAGAGAGTGGGTTTGCTGGAACGAATTGGTGGTGGGAGTAGTGGCGCTACTGGTGTACCCCTTAGTGCCATATTCTTCAGTGCGATAGCTGGTTTGGCTGGGATTGGTTATTTGGTGACTAAAATTGTTAAGAATACCGCCCATGAAGCTGTTGATAGCATGGTCTGGTTGCAGCAGGTTAGTCAATTTTTATCTTTCATTTTTGTAATTTCTCTATTTTCAAATTTTACCCACCTAATGTGGATTTATAATCCCCAGCTTTATTTCTGTGTCCGTGTTAATGAGAAGGAAATAGGAGCAGGTTGTTCAAAAATTGTTGAGGATTCAGAGAAACAGGAGTCGGAGGTGCCGGAAGAGGAGGAAAAAGCTGATTTGGAGGAGAGTTCCGACGGAGAGGAAGCAGCTGAGGATGCAGCTGAGGATGCAGAGAGCAGAGAAGTTTCAGAGAGTGAAACAGAAGGAGTAGTTGCGGGGAAGGAAACAACACGGGATATTGACTCGCAACTCAATGTTCTGCCCGACCCCAGGGAAAAGGAGTATCTAGTTTATTCTCGACCGGATCGGGATAGCACTGTACTTTATGAAGCGGTTGAAGGTGAAAAATTTGAAGTATTAGATTCTTTAAAAGATTGGTACAAAGTGCGAGTGCCCAGCGGGCTTGTGGGTTGGCTAAGTAAGGCATATGTTAAGGAATAAGACTTTCATCTTACTTTGTTGGGACAACTTTAGAATGGGCGCGGATTTGTAGAGAAACGTTCTTTACCTGTAAAAACCTTTATGGCTAAATAATTTCGTAGGGGAATTATGGATACGAAAAACACCTTACTTCAACATTTTATAGTTGCTGTTTTCACACTGGGATTGGCTTTTGTTTTTAATCATTTTCTTGGTATTCGCTGGTCCACTTCTTTTGCTCGTGTTTCTTTTATTCTTCTGTTCTTGACCTTGCTTATTGGTCCTGTAATGAAGTTGCGGAAACCGCAGGCTGTTTCTTCTCCCTTAAAGCTTCCGTGGAGTTGGCGAAGCGAGTTGGGTATCTGGTTCACAATTGCATCTTTAATTCACGTTTATTTTGTTATGGGTGGCCGTCCGCAGTGGGATTTGATGAAGGCTTTGGGCGGGGGTATTGGTGGCGGTGGTTATGGGTTGGCAAACCTTATTGGTTTAGTAGGGTTGGTTTGGGCACTTGTTCTTACTGCTACTTCCTTTGGAAAAGTAATTAAGTGGTTGGGAGTTGAGTCTTGGCGATGGCTCCATTCATTTACTTATGTAATATTTTACTTAGTAACAGCACACGCGCTTTATTTTCAGTTTTTCTCAACCTATGGCGGTGGGCCGGATGGGTTTGGCTATATGTATCTAGCAATGTTTGCTGTAATAACAATTTTGCAATTAGCTGCTTTTGCAAAAATTGTCTTGAGGCAAGAAAGAAACTAACACACCTCTCTTCTGATTTTTTTCTATTCCTCCTTTATAATCGCCACGACCGGTTGTTCTTGTTGGGGGACCTCTCTTCGTAGATTTGTTTTTCAAATAATACAAAATTAGTTTATAAAAATGCGAAACGGGCACGAGGCTCTCTGATACTCTCCAGTGAACCTGGAAAGTGAGAAAACTGTGCCCGTTGGTTGGCTTGTGCGTTCACGTGCGACGTACAAATTTACTTCAATGCTTCTGCAATGCTGTCCGCCAAAGCGAGAATCTTCTGCTTATCTTTCTGCTTATAGATAGCGGGTGTTCTACCGTCCTCTCCCTCAGTGGCGCTTGCCGTGATAACCACCGTAGGTGTAACTTTTTCGTCGGGGTCCTCGTAAAGATTGCGCAGGAGTCCTCTGAGCACGGGACCTGAAGCTTCCCACATCCACATGTCTTCACTCTCTCCTAGTTCAGTGTAGACGCGCCGCTCTACACGCCCAGGGGAAATGGTCACCTGGACGTCCTCATCGTAATTCAGGACAAAGGGCGGATTGCTACGGAGGGGGTCATTTTCGCCTGCAACCAGCAAACTTGCGATTTCCTCACCCCCTATACTTTCCGTGTCCAGAACTCCGTCCAGCTTACGAAGAAGCTCTTCAAAGTCAAATTCGAAGTGCTCTTCGTCCGCAGGAGCGGTTTCTACTATCACGGTTGCCCTGAGAAGCGCCCTCGGAATATCGAGAGCTTCAGCTAAGCCCTGCTCGGGTTCATCTCCTACATAGGCGGCGGAGATTCCTAAGCCGAACATATCTTCCTCTCGATTCAGAACGAGAATGTCCACGCCCGTCTTGAAGAAGGGACCGTAGCCATCGTAATCATATCCACGGTGCCACCTGTCCCGTGTAGATAGTGCTGCCTCCGCTGACGTGAGTAGCTCCTCGAGGAAGTTGTTGGTTGCACCCTTCATATGAGGAGCTCTCAGTGAATATACTGCTAGTCCTAGGGCGTCCTCGCTTCTTCCCACCGCCTGCATTTGGTGGTTCTCGGTAGCGCGTGCACCTTTGGTTGAACCTCCTGCAAAGGTGGTTATCGCAGT
>CAZOPS010000042.1:0-5961 GCA_964581885.1 uncultured Candidatus Saccharibacteria bacterium
CCAAATAATTTCTTTAAGTTCATTTTCATATGGTGCAGAAACAATAAATAGTAATCCTGAGAAAAGGCTTAGAAAAATCCGCCGGCTGGCGGAGTAAACCGTAATCCGCCGGCCGGCGAACCGTTATCCGCGGTTCGCGAAAAGCAAAGCGCCCCATACGGGGCGCTTTGCTGCCTGATCAACACTAATTTATTTACCAACCTTTAAGACCACGTCCGCCGTGCCCGCCGCCCTTTCCACCCATCCCACAACCCCCACCGTAATCGCGCAAAGCCTCAAAATCAATCCCGCTTTGTTCTCGCCACTCTTCCCTCTCCGCACGACGCTGCTCGCGCTCTGCTTCCATTTCGGCGTGGTGGTCGAGAAGCATTTGCCGCTGTTCTGCTGTGATCACACCGTCGGCAACTGCTTCATCCAAACCCTCTTCTTGCCTTTCTTGCATTTCCACTCTGTGCTGTCCCCGCATATCTTCCACCGCAGTGTTTACTTCATCCTCACTTACTCCTAACCGCTCGGCTAGATCCTGAACAAAAGGAAACCGGGCGCCAAGCCCACTTTCCGTATCGGCCTTTACCACACTAGTACCGAGAACACTCCCTGCCAAAAGCACTCCCAGCACCGCAGGTAAAAATATTAGATTCTTGTTCATCTTTTATCACCTCCTTAACGAGACTTCCAATTCCATTCTAAAGGAATTGGTTAGTCGGAGTTAAGCCCTGAACCCCACGTGGTTCAGGGCTGACAACCAATAAATAAACGTGAATTTGACACATAAGAAATACTGTACGAGATAATAACCAAGGAAATTGAGAAAAGGCTTAGAAAAGAAGTAATTCACCAGCCGGCGTGGAGCCCCACGAGCAACCTCGTGTCTTTCTGCGAAGGAGGGTAATAAACTATTTTGTGAGAGGTAACTTAACTGTAAAAGTAGTGCCTTCTCCAGGAGTACTTTCTACTTCCACGGCACCGTTGTGGAGCTCAATAATCCTTTTTGCAACAGAAAGGCCCAAGCCAAAACCGGGTACTTTTTGCTTTGTGCGGGAAGAATCAGCCCGATAAAAACGGTCAAAGATATGTGGGATATCTTTTTCCTGAATCCCCACACCCGTGTCCGAAACCTCAATAACTGCAAAGTTTTTTGCAGCTTTCGCAGTAACAGCCACCTTACCACCCGGTTCTGTATATTTAAAAGCGTTATCCAAAAAGACGGAAATCATTCTCCGCAAATGTTCTCGGGAACCACGCAAAGTAATATCATTAAGATCCAATCTGAAATCAATATCCTTCTTTTCCGCTTGATTTTCAAACTTCTTACTTTCTTTTTCAACCAATTTTTTTAAATTTACGTCTTCAAAATCCAAGCTTCTACCATCTTCAGTATAGCGAGAAAGGTTAAGGAGCCCTTCCGTAAGTAATTCTAAGTGCTCCAAATCTTCCAAGCTACTTTTGAGTACACTTTGTTGCACCTCTAAATTGGAGTCTTTATCTCGCAAAGCAACCTCAATTTGAGTTTTTAGGGCTGTTAAAGGTGTACGCAATTCGTGAGATGCATCAGCAACAAATCGTTTCTGCTCTTCCATTGATTGCTCGAGAGGTTCCAAAGCTTTACCCGCTAAGAAATAACCTGCCCCGGCAGAAAAGACCCAAATAGCAACATTAACAACCCCCAGCCGAACCAAAAAATCTCGTTTTGCTTCACTTAAAAGCTCGTCGCACTCCGGGCAAACATCTTCCACGTTAAGCCGGGGGTCCAATTCCTGAAACCTTCTCGGCATATGACGCGGCACCTTGATATTAAGTTCGTGCGCCCGTTGAACAAGCGCACCCTGATAAAGCCCCCATTCGAGCTCCTGCGAAATCATTCTGTAAATAAGTACACTAAAAAAACTGCTGATCAAAATACTGATCAGAAGATAAAGTAGAGTTAATTTTATACGGGCGGAAATAAATAACTTCATCGAAATGCTAACAACAAATAACAAATTTAAAGTTCCAAGAAATATCGTTTGGAATTTGTAGTTTGGGATTTGGGATTTATTTGTTATTTGGATTTTGAAATTTGTAATTTATCGCGTAAGCGATATCCAAATCCTCTTACAGTCTCAATCAGCGGTTCCCTATTAGGAAAAGGTTTGTCAATTTTACTCCGCAAATAACCGATATAAACTTCGACTGTATTGGGAAGCACATCGGCATCATAATCCCAAACATGCCGAATTAATTGCTCTTTTGAAAAAACATGGCCTGGATGGCGCATCAGCCATTCCAAGAGTGCAAATTCCTTCTTAGTCAGCTCAACAGATTTTCCAGCACGAGTTACTTCCAAGCTAAGAAGATCCAATTCCAAGTCAGCTACCTGAAGGACACGTCCCGTTGTCTTTTCCGGTCGTCGAGTTAACGCTCTAACGCGGGCTAGAAGCTCGGCAAAGGCAAAAGGCTTAACCAGATAATCATCTGCACCGCAGTTCAATCCTGCTACCTTATCTTCAACCTCACCGCGCGCAGTAAGGATTAAAATAGGCACATGGTTCTCACGCTCACGCAGCTTGCGGCAAATTTTCATCCCGTCCATTTTAGGAAGCATAAGGTCAAGAATTATCACATCATACTCCTCTGTAACCGCAAGGTCGTAACCGTACTCCCCATCATACGCCACGTCCACCGCGTATGACTCCTGCTCTAAACCTTTCTTAATTGAATTAGCAATTTTATGTTCGTCTTCAACAATAAGGATTCTCACAATACTAATTATATCTTGATTTCTTAATTTACGCTGAGAAAAACCTTAGATTGACAAAACCTAACACGTGGGGGGTTAAATCTCTCGAGGTTAATTTGGAAGCCTTTCTTCGGGTTTCCTAACCGATTCCTATATTGTCAGCTTCCTTACGTTTATTCCACTTTTCCGCTTCCACAATAATTCTTCGCATCATCTTTACTGACTCCACAGGGTATTTACCTACAGCCGTCTCTTCCGACAGCATAACTGCTGAAGTTTTTTCAAAAACAGCATTAGCCACATCCGAAACCTCAGCCCGGGTAGGTTTGGAATTACGAACCATAGACAAAAGCATCTCCGTAGCAGTAACCAAAAATTTATCCACTTGCAAAGTCTTGTACGTAAACTCCTTCTGCAAAGCAGGAACCTTCTCCAGTGAAACAGCATGCGCCAAGTCACCCCTAGCTACCATAATCCCATCAGATACGCTAAGAATACCATCAAAGTTTTCAACCCCAGGTTTGGATTCGATCTTAGATATAACAAATGCATCAGGAATAACATTCCTAACCTCTTTTACATCTTGAGAACCAGCAACAAAAGACAACGCAGTCCTCTTTAAATTATGCCGGGAAGCGTACTGGAGCTTATCTAAATCTTTAACATCAAAAATAACCGGGATGTCCTTATCTCCAGATGCCTTATCCAAATTGCTACGGATTAAATTATACTGGTCTTCGTTACCATAAGCAGAGTTAATTCTTATAAAGTCAATACCTGCCGCTACTAATTTTTCTAAAACAGAAAGATCCAGGGAAGCCGGTCCAATTGTCGCAATTATTTTGGTCTCAATATCTTCCATACTTAAAACATGCGCTCCTATTGATATTACAGGTTTCTAAAATTCTGTGCAAAGGGGTATTAAAGCCGAAAAGATGATATCTCAATAAACATTCAAAAAATCACCTAAGGTATTTCTCAATATTTGCTTCGTGGCCCTCATATGTTTCAGAACAATAAATTTGCCGGTCCGGGGCATGTAAGTAGTAAAGGCACGCGGTTTCTTGGGGATTAAGAACAGCTTCAATTGCACCCAATCCAGGATTACAAATAGGAAAGGGTGGCAAGCCCTCATACTTATAAGTATTATATTGAGAATCAATCTCTTTATCTTCTGGTTTAATAGGCTGCCAAAAATTGCTGGTTATACCTTCTTCTTCATCACGAACATACTGCACAGTTGCATCCACCTCCAGCTTCATATCTTGTTCCAAGCGGTTCCAAAGAATGCCTGCAATAAGAGACATATCCCCCTTTCCTGCTGCCTCCCTCTGAATTACAGATGCAAAAGTTAGCCCTGTTGTCCATTTAATATTTTGCTCAAGAAATTCTTGGTAGTAAGGTGCAAACTGTTCCTCAAATCTACGCTGGAACCTTTCCGCTACTTCCAAACCGCTCTCATCCACAGGAATTAAATAAGTATCGGGAAAATAAACCCCTTCCAAATACTCATAATCCATTGCTGTGTATCTATAAATCCACACTTCCTTTTCTGACTCAGACCAATCAAGAGCCTCTGCCAACCTATTAGCTATCTCCTCCTTTCTTAACCCTTCAGGAATAACCACCCATTTCATATAGGGCGTGGTAAGAACCTCTGCTACTTCCCAAGCATTCATATCTTTCCTTAAGCGGTAAGCACCGGGCTCAATAGAACCGTCTGTTCGGGATAGAGCAATTCCAAAACCAAAAGCGCTCCTAACATATCCTTCCTGTTTTAGCCTCTTAATAATCTCAGACTGATCTTCTCTGCCCAGGGGAACTGTAAAAATCTCAACTTCTGATTCCACTATTTGCGTGGCGCCAAAAAGGCTTTGGTAGGCAATAAACAAAGGCAAAAATAAACCTAGTAAGAAAACGCCAAACCAGAACCATACCTTTTCAGTTGTGGTTTCGAGTGCAAACTCCATAAATAGCAACCGTTAGCTGTATAGTACCACACCATAACCACAACCAAGCCGAGGTAGCTTAACAATTAATGCTCATACCGCAGCCCTCCAAAATCTCAAAAAAATTACGAAAATATGAATCGTACGGTGCATCTTTCCGTACTAACTATATAATAGTTATCAGGCGGTTGGTTTAAGGTTATGCCTACTGCCAATAGTTCCACATATTAGTGGAATGTTTTTCTTGGGCAAGTTTTCCGGCAAGGGTTCTTTCGTAATCGGTTAAGCTATTCTCTCTAAACGATATCCCTTTTTGAGAAAATAAAGTCCTAAACCCAGAAATCATTGCTTCTTCAACCTCTGCGATAGAAGGCTTTCTTCCTAATTCTTTTTCCACGCTGGTTACAGTCCTGTTTGCTGTTTCAAGAAAATTTCTTCTTTGTCGATCACTACAGGCCAGGCAATCAAAAAGGTTAGGAAAATTATTTTCAATAATGATTGTTCCGTGTTGCAAAACTACCCCGCTGATTCTCGCCTGAGCATTACCGGAAATTTTTTTTTCATTAACAACAATATCGTAAGGGTTTGAATTTAAATAGCAGCTGGCCTTTCTTTTCTTAGAAGTTGAATTTCTCTTCTTAGCCGATAAACCAAGTTCTTTTAATCCATTAACCAAACCGTCCGACAAGTAATTGTAGGCATCGGTAATTTTGCTTGGCAATGAAAATTCAGGTAAAACTAGTGAATAAACCAAATCGTTTTTATGCAAAACAGCCGTACCTCCGGTTAATCTCCTGACGAAATCAAATCCTTTTTCTCTTATTTCGTCAACATCAAAGGTTTCTATTTCCTGATGATAACCGATAGTTATTGCCGGCGGGGCAAACGTGTGAAATCTAAGTGTGGGCGGGGACTTGCCTTCCGAACAGGAAATAACAACTGCTTCGTCAATTGCCATCTGCATCGGTCCGCTTTCATTTATACTCGGCAGCAATCTATATCTATCCATTTCGATCCTCATAAGCTAAAACTTCTTTTGCTCGATAAGAACTTCTAACCAGCTGGCCGGCCTCAACTGCTGAAAAACCCATCTCACAAGCCGCTTTATTTAATTCCGAAAACTCTTTGTCTTGATAATGTTTTACCACCTCAGCGTGATTTCGGCTCGGTGCTAAATATTGCCCAATGGTTAAAATATCACACCCCGCCTCCCTCAAATCCCGCATTGTTTGAATTAGATACTTTCGCTTTCTAATTTATCCGTGGCCAACAGCTGCACGTGACCGCATTGTG
>CAZOPS010000043.1:0-5449 GCA_964581885.1 uncultured Candidatus Saccharibacteria bacterium
CCCAGTCTCCTCTTATTCGTAATATATTCGTAGTATTCGTAGCCAATTCGTTGTATAAACAGGATTTATACCTTAACTATTTGTAGCCTATTCGCTAGTCAGTTCGCTATCCCAGTTACTAATCTGCTAATATAAGTACATCAATGAAAGGGAGGTTCCTCTTCTTAACTACATTCATAACTCTAGCCTTATTAAGCTGGAATTTTTCAGCAGGGGTAACCGAGCTTGCGGGGTCGGGCGATTCCCCCGAATACATATTTGTTGCTGAAAGCCTAATCCAAGATAGAGACATATTTTTGGAAAACCAAGCACACAAATTTGTAATCCACGACTTAAATAACGAAGCAACACTAGGACCATACGCAGTAAGAGAATCAGATCCCGACCAACTAAACATAAACGCAATCTATCCTACCAATGTTATTCCCAAAGATGGACACCTCCTCCCTTACCATCCCATTGGACTTTCAATTTTAATTGTCCCCGGAGTTGCTGCATTTGGAAAATGGGGAGCTATTCTCACCATAAATCTCTGCTCAGCGCTTCTAGCTGTAATATTCTATAAACACACAAATAAGCTCTCCCGTGCTCTTCTTCTAATCTTTTCCCCTCCTCTCCTCTATCTTTCCCTCCTCTGCTTCAATGAGATACCAACAGCTTTAATTTCATTCTATGTATTTACAATTATTCAGAAACAAGGGCTTCCTCAGGACCTAAAAAAAATAATACCCGCCGCACTAGGTCTAGGATTCCTACCGTGGCTCCACCCAAAATACTCAATAATTTCTGGCATCTTCATCTTATACAGCATACTTAAACTAAAGAAAGAAAGTAAAACATCAGTTGGAAAAGCTTTTTGCCAAACTCTAAAGCACCCCCTAACCATATCTAGCATGCTCTCACCTGTTCTGCTTCTCCTGTTCTATCAACTAGTATATGGAACATGGACAGCAGCTTTTGCAACTGGCCACCCAGGACTAATAAACCCACTAAAAGGATCTTTCGGACTGTTATTTGACCGCGAATATGGGATTCTATTCCACACTCCTTTATTAATTCTACCTTTCTATAACATCTTCAAAAACAAAACAATATGTAAAGACTACATGCCTCTACCCCTACTTATAGTGGGAACCTTCTTTATTGGGATTAGCTTTTTTGGCAACTGGCACGGAGGTGTTGCTCCTGCCGGGCGCTTAGTTGCTCCCTCAATACCTTTTCTTTTTCTTCATTTCCCAAAACCAAAAACGATTTTAAGTCAAGCTATCCATCTCGCTCTCATAGTTGCAACAGCTTGTCTTGTTCTGACAAATTTCAAAATCCAAAAAGCCCCGGGAGTAGTACTTCCAACTGGAGGGAACAAAACTTTCCAACATTTACCGGGGGGGAGTTTCGTTAATAAAATCCTTCCATCCACCATAGATTCTTCTGGTAAGATAAAACCAATAAACCTTTGGTGGAAATAAATATGAAAAAAGAAGCCATAAAGAACACAGTTTTTTTTAGTCTAGCGCTAGTCGCAGTTATCGCAGTATCAATAAAGCCTCTTACCAACTCCGACATTTGGCTCTGGCTTCGTGTGGGGGAAACTATAGTAAAAGACAAGATCATACCTTACCAAGATTTTCTCTCCCACACAGCGTGGGGAAGAACATGGGTTGTACACGGATGGGGATTCGGAGTTTTATCTTATCTATTCTACCTAATAGGAAATGAGGCAGCTCTAACTCTACTCCGAGCTCTAATAAGTCTGGGAGCATTCTTTGCTCTTCTAAAAAGAAGTAAAATCCTAAATTCAGAAGTCCCCCAGTTTGCAATAGTCGCAGTAGGTGGATTTTTCACTATTAGCAACGCGTGGATGCTTCGGCCCCACATTCTAGGAGGGCTCTTTCTAACCTTAATCCTCCTAATTATTGATCTTTACAGAACTAGAAACCCCAGATACATTCTTTTTACTCCTGCATTGATCCTCCTTTGGGCAAACACACACGCCAGCCTGCCCTTGGGTTTAGCTCTTTTACTAACTCTTCTCGGAACAGAAATCTCCGAGACCCTGCTCTCGCCAAAAACAACAGACCCCCTTCAAAAATCACTAGATGTCAGAAAGTTAAAACTATTAGCTATAACTATTTTCTCAAGCATCATTACCTCTTTTGTAAATCCATACGGGCTAAAAATTTACCAATACTTTTTTAAAATAAACGAGATAGTAAAACAAAATATTTTAGAATGGCTTCCACTTGCTAACTTTCTCAGTTGGGAAAATGCTCAATATTTTCTAATCTTTTTAGCAATAAGTTTAATACTAATAGTATTAGTAGCTGCTTTCCTACCCACAAAGATTAGCCACTGGGAAATAGCTTTAACATTAATTTCCGCCTACCTTGCAATCTCTGCGCTTCGTCACATGGTAATTGCTGTCCTAATCCTAATTCCGCTTGTTTCCAAAAACTTAACCCTACTTACCAAAAAATTAAAAGGAAACAAAAAACCTGGGTTAGAAGCTTTATTTGCCCTGCTAATTATAATTGTAGGTTTCCAAGCAACAAGAAACGTAGCGCATGGGGGTTGGGGGTTGCGGCGGGACATTCTTTCACCCCAAGCAGTCCAATTTCTAAAAGAGAACCCCCCAAAGGGAAAAATGTATAATCACTTTAATTACGGAAGTATTTTGCTTTGGCACCTCTACCCCCAACACAAAACTTTTATCGACGGGAGAGTAGATATGTTTGTTCCAGATATATATAAAGAATGGCTCGCAGTAGCAACCAAAAAAGACGATTGGAAAGAGATCTTCCAAAAATATCAAGTAAGCTGGGTAATTTTTCCTACTCAAAACGTATGGCCGGGTTTAAAGGAAGAAATAAATTCTGGTAACTGGTGCGTAGTCTTCTGGGACGATACGGCCAGTATCATCCTCAAAAGGAAAGATAACACTGAGCTGTGCACAAACCTAGCCTACAATTACGCAAACCCTTTCTTCTTCGAAAATACTAACTACCAAAATGCTGTTGAAGAATATAAAAGAGCAATAAAGTCTTCCCCATACAATGCCAGTGCCCACAACAAGTTGGGTAAAACCTACGGAGAACTTGGCAATACCGAGAAGGCCGAAATTGAATTTAAAAAAGCCATAAACGTAAGTCCTGAATACATAACTCCCTACCTTAACCTTGCTGCTTTGAAAGAAAAAGAAAACCCTCAAGAAAGTGTCGAAATTCTCGAGAAAGCTATTAAAGAAAATCCCCAAGCACCACAGCCATATAAAAAGCTAGCAACTCTTTACAAACAAATCTGGGGAGATACAGAAAAGGCAAACAAGTACTTGAGATTGTACCGGAAAAAAGTAGATAAGTAGGAAGTATAAAGAACACAGATCAAACAGATGGGTACAGATAATAGAGATGTGAAGAGGAGAGTGGGATAGCTAATATATGCTAATTTAACAATAGCGAATTGTTATAGCTAATTGATGCTAATTTAATACTGCTAATTAATGCGAATAAGAAATAAGGGACTCAAAACAAGAGAAAATTGTGATCAGAATCACGAAATTGGAAATTCCCCGGCCTCGCCGTGAAATTTTTAATTACTAGTTGCCAATTGCTAGTTACTAGTTGCTAATTACTAGTTACCAGTTACTAATTACTACTTGACAAAGCATCAAAAATACTATTCAATCTATAGTGTAAACGGCTAGGCTGTTTGCAAAAAGCATCAATTACAGGAGCGCTAGTTTTTACTTGACAGCAATTAGACCACCTGCTATTGTAAGATTACAAGATAGAAAACCCTGCCATGAGTTTAAACTCGCAAGTTAAAAAATCCCCGCGCAGTGTAAAAATTTTTATGTGGGCCCTGCTTATTGGAGCGGTGGTCTTTTGTGCTTGGAGCGGAACCCATTCCACTTTAACCGAAGCAGCAGACACTTCTAGCACTCGCACTGTTACTGTAAACGCAACAGTTTCCCCTGATATTGAAATTTATATCACAGACACAGAAATAAATTTAGCAGTTTCCTCCCCCGGTAGCCCAGTCATAGACACCAATGATATTGAGGTCTGGACCAACTCTGAATCAGGCTACACACTCTGGCAATCTCACAACCAAAACCTCACACATACTGTTAACGGATCGGTAATAATTGACCCCGACCTCGATGGTACGGTAGATGCTCCAGTAACCTACAGCCACAACGGATTGGGTTTCTCACTTAACGGGACCCCAGTTGAAGGTCTTTGGAACGATGGGGCAAACTTTTCTACTTTTTATGACAGCGCCACAGAATCTAACAACTTCACGGATTACTCCTCAACTAATACAATAATAAATGTTATTTACCAACTGGATGTTGAAACTACCCAGGCAGCTGGCGAGTACCAAAACGAAGTTTACTGGTACGCAGTTTCCAACGACGATTAAATCTAGCCCTTCTTCCCTGCTCCTCAAAATCCACATCCAAACAAATTTACTTGTCAGCAGAAGAAGCTCTATGTATAATTTAAGCACCAACAAAATGAGAAAGACTTTTATTATCTTTAGTACAGTATTAACAACACTAGCTATTCTCTACAGTGCACTGCCAAAAAAAATATATGCGGGTAGTGCAATTCAACTAACTCCCACATCGCTAGAATTCGAACTAGAGTCAGGCGGAACTTTTATAAGCCAAGATTTTAACCTCTTTAATCCCTCTAAGGAAGACGCTCAAGAACTAATAATTAAAGTCGCAGACTTTTTTGTAGAGAATGAAACAGGGAGGTATAGAATATTAGAGGAGCCGCACCCCCGCTACTCTTTATCGGAATGGATTTCAATAGAACCAGAAAAAGTAATTTTGGAACCTTTAGAAGTGCAAAACTTAACTATAACCTTTAGCTCACCCCAAAGCGCAGAATCAGGGGGGCATTATGCAATGATACTAATTGACTCCCGCGAAAGCGGTTCCACGCGGGAAGTGGAAGGCGTATTAGTTCAACCTGTGGGCGGTGTGGGTGCTCCTTTACTTGCAACAGTGCCGGGCGACATTTCTTGGGAAGGAAGGCTTTTAGAATTTCTCCCAATCAGTTTTAAAAATACTGGACCAGTTGAATTTAAACTCCGCTTCCAAAACCAAGGTACTGTCCACTATCGACCATCGGGAAAAGTTGAAATTTTTGATTTCCTAAACAATAAAGTCGGCGAAGCAAAAATCCGCCCCACAAGAGTTTTTCCCCAAAGCATTCGAAGACTAGAAACTACTTGGGACCGTTACCTCCTAATTGGAAAGTATCGAGCCAAAGCAACACTAACTCACGGTGAACCTGGAAACGAAGAAACAGAAACTGCCGAAATAACCTTCTGGGCTTTCCCCTACAAACCTGCAGCAGTAATTGTCATTACTATAATAATTGTTATCCTGGTAACAAAACTAAAGAAGCAAACAGAAGAAAGTAGTTAGCAGTTAGCA
>CAZOPS010000044.1:0-5380 GCA_964581885.1 uncultured Candidatus Saccharibacteria bacterium
TAAACCGCTAATTAACGCTAATATATAAGGTATTTTATCTTTTATAAACACGAATGAACACGAACATCGAAAGTAGCACCCAGCTTATTGCATTCAACATCCCGCTATGCCATCTTTCTTTTCGTATTCTTATTCGCATTTATTTGTAGCTGTCACTTTTTCCAACTCTTAAGAAACCTTAAGAATTCGAGAAAGCTCCGAGAGAAGTCACTCTTGATTCAATTAAGAATTCAAGAATGTCCTCCCCGAAAGGGAGTTAGACTCCTCTCGGAAGCTGAGAGACTGATCTTAGCCGGTGACGAGCCCGACTAAGGTTGTATTGCTACACGAAGTCGCTTTTCACAAAGTCACTCCAGCTTGGTTCTTCTCCTAGGTTCAGGAAGAGGTCATAGCCGAAGTATGTTGCGATATCGAGCGCTTGCCAAAAACGCTTCTTGGCAAGTTTGATATCTTCGTGGATGGCTTTCCACGAATCCAGGTCATCCTGGCATTGATAGGAGAATGCTTTTTCCTCGTCATACTTCTTGAGGAGCTCTTCTTCCCTATCGAAAAGGTGGCTCAGTACAGATGCTCGGGATTCCAGTTCGCGCACCAGTATAGGAGTCTGGATCTTCATTGCACTGTAATGTGTCTCAGGCGCAATGCTGAAGATCCTTTCGAATGCCCTTTTTTTCCAGCCCCTAATGACAAAGTCACCCAACATTGTGAGGGCCACCCCGACGACGAACGATCCGACCCCGATCTTCCCGATTAGAGTCAAACCAATCCAAAATTCGACCAGAACTTCAAACATCTTGTTTGTTCTCCTTCGGGGGATTCTTATGTCCCCCATTTTTGTTTCCCTTCAGCTTTTAGCGAGGGTTCCTGCCCTCTGGGCCGAAGAATAAGCGTTTCTTAGCGCTTATCGGGAGTTTCTTGGCTCCCGGAAACTTACTTTTTCTTTTAAAGTTGCTGGTGATCGAGATGCACACGCGTCTCGCCCCGTATGTGCCTGATCGCCAGCATTCCGGCAGTAATTTTTTACTAACAGAATGCTGGCGAAAAGGGTTTTGTATTAAGGTGCAATTTTTAATCTGCGTCAATCCTTTCTCAACTCCTTTCCCTTTTCGAACGACCCCGATTTATCGGGGAAGTGAGAAATCACAATAGGATTTTGATTTCTCGGCTAAAGCCTCTAAATTGATGCTTACTAAACTCTCAGAATCGTTAAGGAACCATCAAAAAAAGGCTCTACTCCAAAGGAGATTACGCTTCACGCTGAGCGTGACGGGCAGGGTCGTATCTTCTCTAAAGTAGAGCCTCTATATATATAGTAGCTCTCCGCCTCTCTCCTAGTTAGGGGTCACCCTGCACAGTATTGTGCGGGGATAGAATTGAGTTGTCATTGTTCAATTGTGTCGCTTTATCCGTTTTCAACTACACTCATAGTATATCAAATAATCTTATATTTGTCAATTCCAAGACTACTATCTAATGAACAGGAGTCTGTGGGGAATAGAGCAAAAAGCTCTGTAAAGACAAGCAGCCTACCTCTACTTGTCATCTCTCCCCCACAGGCTTTTGTCCACTAAACCAGATTCTCTAAGTTATATTCCAATTATATAATATGGTCCTATATTTGTCAAATGGGGAATTATAAGCCGCTAGGCTAAAATGGGCTAGTCCTAGCGGCTGTGGAACTACTTTGCAGCTATAGCGCGTGCTAAGGTTATCCGGATTGCTTTTCGACACGTGGCTTCGGGTGATAGGTTTAACTCGTATGTTAGGTATTCAGGATACAATTGAGCGAGAATAAAGACTTCTCGCCACAAAGTTAGGTTGCTATATTCCTCGAGGTGAAGTATTGTTCGGTATAGTGCCAACTCTTCATTTTTCAACTCCCAAATGGCTGACCTTTCTTTGATAATTCTAATACATTCTTTTACGCTGCCAAATGTGAGTTGGAACGTATCTTCATCATTACCCGGATGTACGCGCTGGAATATTGAATCTTTGCTCATTTGTCTCCTTTCTTTTCTTTTTGTAGGTTCTCCCAAAGGGAAAATTTTAGAGGATACAAGAAGCTTAAGCCATTTACAAATAATTTGCAACAGCAAAGATGAAACAAAGCCCTTACTATTATTTGCCATAAGCGCTCTTCTAATGCTATTATATAGACCGTAATGGTAGCTGAAGAGAAACAAGAACAAGAAAAAAGTTCTCAAAACAGCAAAGAAGCTAAAAATATACCTTCTTTTAACCCTGGTGACTTAGTTCGCGTAAGCTGGGAAATTGCAGAAGAGGATAAAACTAGGGTCCAAGACTTTACAGGTGTGGTTATTGCAATAAAAGGAAAGGAAGATTACAAAACCTTTACTGTAAGAAAAATTGGCGCTAATAACATTGGGGTGGAAAGAATATTCCCCTTATTTTCGCCTAAACTGAGGAATTTGGAAGTGCTAAAGAAAGGCAAAGCTCGCCGTTCGAAGCTTTACTACCTTCGTAAGCGAGTGGGCAAGAGAGCATTGAAGGTTAAAGAGAAAAAGTAACCCATGCCAAAAAAGAGATCTCAGCTGGGCTCAATAGGTGAAGGTATTGCCGAGGATTACCTCAGACATCGCGGGTACCAAATTTTGGAAAGGAATTGGCAGTATAAGGGCAGGGGAGAAATCGACATAATAGCAAAAGACAATGACTCGCTAGTCTTTGTAGAAGTCCGTGTGCGAGGGCCTACTAGTTACGAAACTCCTCAGGAATCAGTGACCCACGATAAGCTTCGCATATTAAAAAGAACTGCTCAGCTTTACCAAAAAGTGCAAAGTAAAAAGACGGGACCATTGCGAATTGATCTTGTTGCTGTAACGTTTTCAAACAATATTTCCAGCCCAACAATCAGATTATTTAAAAATATTTCGCAAGATTATTAGGAGAAAGATTTACTACAAGTAATTGTAGAGAAAGAAGAGAAAAAAAAGGAGGCCTGGGATGGTAAAGAAGGCACGAGTTATGGTGGGTAAAGAACCTTGTTTGGAGTTAGAGTTACACCACGTAAACCAAGAACGTATTATCTTTTCGTGCTGCTCGTCATTCAATACGTTAGCAGAAAGGCTCGACGTACCGGAAGAGTTTGTACGGCAGGCTGTAGGCCTGTTAGCAAAGATGCTTGCCTGCTCGTTCCTGGATACTACTGCAGATCAACTCAAAGTCTCACACGCTAAGTTTGTCTCTGCGGTATCGCTTGTTCCCAGTGATCCGGAAGTGCAAATGAGAGACCTGTAAGTTCATAACAGAAACCCCTGAGCGTATTTTTACGCCCACATGCCCCGCTCAGGGCTTTTTCTTAGAAATATGTTAGAATCTTTTATATAGTCAATTATCTCTCAATGAAAGTAAGATCCCCAGCAGTAGCAAATTCATTTTACCCTTCTAATCCAACTGAGCTATCTCAACTTATTGATGAATATTTGGAACAGGCTACTCCAGTAGGCTCTGACGGAGATTTATGTGTTCTTTTAGTACCGCACGCTGGCTATAGATATTCTGGTAGTGTTGCTGCGGAAGGATATAAACAGATTGAAGGAAAATCTTATGAGAAAGTTTTTCTTTTGGGAACTAGTCACCATGCAACTTTTAACTATGCTGCTGTTGACAGATCCAATGCCTGGAAAACACCGTTAGGTAAAGTGCTGCTCGATAATGAGCTAATAGAAGGGTTAGTAACCTCGACAAATATAATAACTGTAAATGAAAGTGTCCATAAAAGCGAGCACTCTTTAGAAGTACAAGTTCCCTTTTTGCAGAAATGTCTTGATAATAAGGAAAAGAAACCCTCCTTTAAGATTATTCCTATTCTTTTAGGATCTATTAGCCAAGATAGGGAAGAAGAAATTTCAAAAGTACTCACCTCGCATATAGATGAAAAAACTCTCCTGGTAGTTAGTAGTGATTTATCACACTATCCTTCTTATGAAGATGCCCAGGAGATAGACAGAAAAACAACTAGTGCTATTTTAACAGGTGACCCTCATAAATTTTCACAAACAATCCGGAAACTAAGTTCAAAACAAATACCTAACCTTGCAACCTGTGCTTGTGGAGAAAGTGCAATTCGTGTTGGTATGCGAGTTGCAGAAAATATTGGAGCTACTGATATTCGGTTATTAAAATATTTAAACTCTGGTGATATTACAAGCAGCAGAGACAGGGTAGTGGGTTACGCTGCAGTTGGATTTTTCGCTGAAGGTGAAAGTAATACGACCGAATTCAGCAGTAACCAGAAAAAGAAACTTCTAAAAATGGCTCGAAGAACGTTAGAAACGGAGGTTGCTGAAAATAGAAATTTTGAAGCCGATGTAAAGGACCCAGCTTTGGAAAAAGAATTAGGTGCTTTTATAACTTTAAAGAAAGATGGACAACTTAGAGGCTGTATGGGTGTTTTTAATCCTGAAAAACCCCTGTGGAAAGTTGTTCAAGAGCAAACCACAGCTGCAGCAAAGAAAGACCCTCGGTTTCCTCCTGTCCAATTAGAAGAAATCTCCGATATTGAGATTGAAATTTCTGTATTGTCCCCACCACAGAAGATTTCTGATCCCAACCAAATTGAGTTAGGAAAAGATGGAGTAATGGTAAAAAGAGGGAATAAAGGTGGTACTTTTCTTCCACAAGTGGCAATAGAAACAGGTTGGGACTTGGAAACTTTTTTGTGTCAACTCTGCACAAGGAAAGCAGGCCTCTATAAAGATGCTTGGAAGGACCTTGAGACAGAAATATATACCTACAACGCAGAGGTTTTTTCTGAAAGCGATTTTAACCTCTGATCCTTGACAAATCCAGTTTTAACAAGATACTCTTATCCTTACCCAAATAGTCCAAACTGGAAGATTTCAAGGCAGTGAAAGGAGACAAAATGCACCTCAAATTGATTTAGCAGACACGTTTTTACTCTTAGTAATGCGGGTTTCTGTGATTACCAACACTAACCAAAAAGCCACTCAACAAAAAAGGAGTAAAAAATCGTGTCTTGCAGAATCTGTTTCGAATACTACGAGAACAGCGGTAACAGTTGTACTACCTGCGATTTAAGAGGATTTTGCAGTAGGACCGGAGCAGAGCCTCTTTCTCCATGCTGTAATGTTCCAGTTAAACCATACAGTACACACTTTTCTATTCCGGCCTTCCCTAACGGGACGTTTAGTGCAGAATTAGAACTGGGGATTGGAATGGGTGAGATTATTGGATATCAGTGCGCTGATTGTGGTAAAGTCGTAGCTCGAAGGGTTGATGGTGAAGGTCCCACTTGTCCAAAGTGCGGAGAAGTTGTTGCCTACCTATTTGCATTAAGAGATGAAAAGCTACTTGACGGTACCGTAGTTAAAGAAGGGGAAATCCTTGGGTACCGCTG
>CAZOPS010000045.1:0-5147 GCA_964581885.1 uncultured Candidatus Saccharibacteria bacterium
ATTCTGGAGGAAGACGAGGCTTGGCGAGGATGACGATAGTCGCCTCTCCGGCGACCACGCTGAGCGCGGCGACTCGCCGAAAAGGCGAGAATCTCAGCGGGCCGAAGGACCGTTGACGGGAACGGAATAGTAGAAGACTCTATCGTCACGATAAGAATCGCTCCTCCAGAGTGACGGCTGTTCTTACCGCATAACGGATAACGTGTAACGAATTACGAGTTACGAGTTACTAATTTCTAATTAAAAATTACGTAGAGAAGCGACGATCGTCGGTGTTTTTCGTAGAAAATACTGAGGTCTCGATAGCTGTAGCGTAACGCGGAATGCGGAGGGCGGATGGCGGTATGCAGTATAAATTACCAATTACCAATTTTAAATTTTAAATTACTAATTACCAATTGCTAGTTACCAGTTACTAATTACTAATTACAAGTTACTAATTACTAAATTAAATGAAAAATTGGAGTAAATTAGAGAAAAATCCGCGAGAATTCTTTTGTGTGCTTTTTGCACTAAGTATGCTAGTGACCATTTTTCTAGGGTGGCAGAGCGGTTCGCGGGTGAGAGCCTATTCAGAGATGACTGGCTCCAGTTTTAAAATCAAAGATTCTGCTCTAGATGTTGGTGGCGGGATTAGTAGCTCCACCAGTTATGAAATGAACCAGGCTATTGGCCAGGAATTTCAAGATAAGAAAACAGGCTCCAGCTACAAAATTTACGAAGGTATTATGTATTATCCCGGTAGCATTACTATTGTTTGCGGAGACTCTGTTTCTATTCCAACTGTAACAGCTGGCACTCCCCAACACGAGACTGATACTTGTACTATTACTACCGAATCTGCCAATGGGTACAGCCTTTATACATCAAAAGACCATAATTTGGAGCATAATAACGATTCCGGTACCTATATTGAACCTGTTAGCCTGGGATCATACGAAGCACCGGAGCCTTGGGATACGGGGACAGATGCAGGACTTGGCCTCTCACTTAATGGCACTTCTGCTGAGCCTAAGTGGGCAGATGGGTCTAATTTCACTTCAATTATCAGCGGTACTGCGGAAGTGCTAAACAATTACTCCTCTGCAGTAGCTCAGGGAACAAACTTGATTATGATTTATCAGCTAGATGTTACAGCTACGCAAAAAAGTGGCGAGTATTCAAACGAGGTGTATCACTATGTTACTACCAACTGGTTTTGACCTGCCAGAGCAGGCTTAACCAACACAAATTAACGCTAATATTGGCACGAATAGACACGAATTTTAAAAATAATGGAATCTCACAACAGTAAACGCAATCCAAAATTGTTGTACCCAGATTTGTCGTACGGGGTTCAAGGGGCTATATTTGAGATCAGGAATAAATATGGTTCAGGACAAAAAGAAGTGATCTATCAGCGCCTTTTGGCAGAGCTTTTGGAGAGTAAGGGCCTTCCTGTTAATAGGGAAGTTCGAGTGAAAATACGGTCACAGGAATCTGGTAAGGTAGTTGGCTGGTACCAGCCTGATTTGGTGGTTGATGATAGGATTGTTGTTGAAATTAAAGCTAAAAGGATTACGAATAGGCAAGACGAGAAGCAGCTTTACTTTTATTTGAAAAATAGCAAATACGAGCTGGGTTATTTAGTTAATTTCGGCTCTAAAAATTTATTTTATAAGCGTATTATTTATAGTAATTCCAGTAAACCATGGCTGGGGAACCAAGGCTAAACAACGCGAATAGAGAGCAAATCGACGCGAAATTATTAGTGTGGATTCGTGCTGTTATTGGTGTTGATTCGCGTAGGTTCCGCCGCGTTATTGGAGTGTTGTTGCTTCTATTTGGATTTTGCTTTATGGGGGTGAGGGGAGTGGCGGCGGCGCGGGTTGGGGTGGAGGTGGCGCCGTTGTCTTTGGAAAAGGAAGTAGCGCCCGGGGAGGAGATTGAGTTTGGGGTTACTTTTACAAACCCTTTGGAAATTGTGCAGAAGATCCGACCAAAGTTTAGGGATTTGCAAGTTGATGAGGAAGGTAAGATCCGATTTATGGATTATAGCAGTAAGCGTTACACAGTTTCCCGTTGGGCAAGCTTTCCCAAAGATATTATTGAGCTAGCTCCAGGCGAAAAGAAAACTATTCCGGTGACTGTGAAAGTGCCCATGGATGCTGTGACTGGTGGGCATTTTGGTGCTTTCTTTGGCGAAGCGCGCGATGAGAGTTTGGAGGAAGCTCGCGGTCCTTTTGGCGTAACTCAACAAGTTGCACCAGGTTGTTTGGTTTTCCTTTCTGTTTTGGGGGAGGATGTTCTTGATACTGATTGGGCTGGTGATTTGGACTTACGTATTTCTGGTTTTAGCGTCGGGAACTTATTTTTTGCGCACAAACCAGTTTCTGTGAATGTTATGTTTCGGAACCGGGGTATTTTCCATCAAAATGTGTGGGGTGGGCTTTTCTTTCAAGAGGACTTTTTTGGTGACAGCCAGGAGGTGCGGTTAAAAGAAAAGAAAGTTCTTCCCGAAAGTTATGCAGTTTATAGCGGTGAGTTAGCACCTCATTCCTGGTTTGGAAGCTACAAGGTGGAGGCAAAAATGCTTTACGGGCGAAATGGGGAGCAAGAAACTAGTAAAGTGCAAAAGATTTGGGTTGTAAATCCGTTAGCTTTGCTAGCTATAACGTTAACAGGCATCGCAGCTATATTATGGGTCAGAAGCCGTAGTAGCGGTGTAGAAAAAGATTAACAGCCAGAGGGGTGTTAGTGCCAACCTTGTGATAGCAGCTCTTAGCTCGCAGAGCAATTTTTATTATAAGTTTTCGACTTTCTGTGCAATTGGTAATTAGCAACTAGCGATTAGCAAATGTTCGGGTAAGACCCTCTCGATTAGTAACTAGTAATTTAAAATTTCACGGCGAAGCCGTAATTTCTGTTAATTTCACAGTTCTGACTGTAATTTCATGGTTACGACCATATTTTCTTCTTATTTATTATCCCTTATTCTCTATTTCTTATCCCTGCCTGCCGGCAGGCAGGTCCTATCTTTCTTCCTACGTTCTACTTACTGCTTACTACTAACTACTAACTACTGTATGCTACAATATTTTTGCTTTGAAAATGTCTATTTTACGTAAACTAAGAAAAACATTCCCGGATTTTATTTGTTTGGCAATAATTTTAGCTGCTGTTCTTTTCTTCTTCCGGAGGGCTGTTTTGGGTTCCGAAGTTTTTGTTGGTGGCAACTATAATCTCTCTGACTTTGGTGACTTCTTTCTGCCCACGCGCGTGTTTCTCTCGCGGGTACTGAGTAATTATCAATTGCCGTTGTGGAGTGCTGACATCGGTTTTGGTTTTCCCCTTCTTGCTGAAGGACAGGTCCAAGCTTTATTTCCCTTGAGCATTTTATTTTTCGTTTTTGAACCTGCTATTGCTTATAATTTAGCTATTTTTCTAGCAGTTGTTTTTCTTGCCTTTTCTACCTACTTATTTTTACGGCGGGGGCTAAACTTGAAACCGTTCCCAACCTTGTTTGCTAGTTTAGCTTTTTCCTTAGGTGCGCAGGTTACTATGCACTGGCAGCACATTTCTCTTCTTTGGGCTTTAGCGTTTTTCCCTCTTGAGCTCCTGGCAGTAGAAGTCTTTTTTAAGAACAAAAAGGCAGTTTCCCTGCTAGTTAAGATGAGCGCCCTTGTGGCTTTGCAGCTTCTGGCTGGCCACACCCAAACAGCTGCTTATTCACTAATAGTTGTTTGCCTCTACGCTGGGTACAAATTTTTAATTACACATTTTCTTTCTGGGCGGCTTGAGGATCCTGATGAGCCTCTTATTACTAATAAAGAGCTTCTTTTTCTGGGCAAACTCTTGCTTTTATTTTTAGGTTTTATTGTTTTAGCACTCCTAATAACCGGAGTGCAATTTTTGCCCTTGAAGGAATTATTAGGATTTTCTGGGCGTGGGGGAGCTCTTACTTATGAGCAAAGTCAGAGTTTTCCTTTTTATTTCAAACACTTGATCACTCTGCTAGTACCGTTTAGTTTTGGTGACCCTTCTAATTGGGCTCCTTATTTGGATTTTGACTTGGGGCTTTTAGTTTGGGAGTTTTGTGCTTATAGCGGGTTGTTTGCTACTGTTTTTGCTTCCCTTGCAATTTCGCTCCTCCCTTTGAAAAAAGGCCGTGGTGCTTTTGAGAATTTTAGGTTTAAGCGAATAGGATTTTTCTTTACCTTTTTAGTTTTATTCTCCGTGTTACAAGCCAGGTTTAACTTTCTTTACTTTTTACCGGGGTTTGCTCATTTTCGAGTTCCAGCAAGATTTTTAATTTTTCTTTCTTTTTCCTTTGCTGTGCTTTCCGCCCTCTTTTTGGAGGATATTGTGTATTGCAAAATAATTGAGAAGTGGAGTTTGCTTGAGAAGCCTTTGTTTTTGAAAAATTTGTCAAGAATAGGAGCGCGAAGCCTCTTTTCGATTCTTTTGGTCACGCTCTCATTTGCTTTAGTAGGTGATATTTATTCCTACTTTGGTGGATATAATCAGACTGTTCCTAAGGGTGCTTGGTTTGAAAAAACGCTCACTGCACGTTTTCTAGAGGAGAATCTAAGCCAAGCAAGATTTTTACCAATCGGGGAAGCATATTTAAATTTCTTTATTTATGCTGAGCAGCGCGGCTGGCGGGAAGACCCAGAAGCATATTTGGATTTGCAGAAGCTTGTTGGCCACGGCCGCTCCTTGACTTGGGATATACCGTCTGGAGCCATTTATACTGGGTTATCTGTGGAAAGGGTACTTAAGTTTTTGGGTTTTCTGCGCCAAGGCTTCCCTTTGGATGCGGAAACGGAGGTTATTGAGCCGCTGCGAGGGATGGATAATCTCCTTTCCTTTGGAGGTATAAGATATATTGTTAGCCCCTTGCCCATAGAGGGGGAAGAGTACATAAAGGTGCACGAAGGGGATTTACAGCTTCCGGATCACAGCGTGTATGTCTATGAATTAGAAGATGCTTTGCCGCGAGCTCACTTTGTTTCTAAAGCTAAATTTGCTTCGTCTGAGGGGGAAAGCCTGGGCTATGTTTTACGGGGGCTCGCGGATCCTCGTGAGACGGTAGTACTGGAAGGCACCAATTTACGCGAATCTGGAGAGGAACAAACGCGAATAGACGCGAATGAAGGTGATACAGA
>CAZOPS010000046.1:0-4827 GCA_964581885.1 uncultured Candidatus Saccharibacteria bacterium
GGAAACGGAAGTTGTTGTGTTGGAATTGGCGTAGACCTCTAGTGTGCTTTTTTACGTTAAAAATATTTAAATGGCAGAAAGACTTCCACCCCAAAATTTGGATGCAGAGAAATCAGTTTTAGGAGCTTTGCTTCTTGATGAAGATACCGTGGTTGATGTTATTGAGTTTCTCAAGCCTTCTCATTTTTACAGCAAGAAACACGGGGATATATTTGAGGCAATTTACTCCCTTTTTGAGAGGAGAGAGCCTTTGGATATGATTACGGTAACTAATGAATTGAGGAAGAAGGGGGGGTTGGAAGATGTGGGTGGAGCCGCATACCTTGCTGAATTAGTGAATTCGGTCCCAACAAGTGCACATGCTGAACACCACGCAAGGATTGTGAAGGAGTGTGCTATTAAGAGAGGTTTGATTTCAGCTGCGGCTCGAATTCAGGAGTCTGTTTATGAAGAGGACGCGGAGGCTAGTGATCTTTTGGATCAGGCAGAACAGCGTTTGTTTTCCATATCTCGGGATCAGGTTGCGCAGGATTTTTCTCCAGTGCGAGGAATTTTGGAAGAAGCGTTTGATAAGCTTGACGAGTTGCATCGCAATCCGGAACAGCTCCGAGGTGTTCCTACCGGCTTGCCTTCTTTAGATGAGATGTTGGCTGGTTTGCAAGATTCCCACTTGGTTGTTTTGGCATCTCGCCCAAGTGTGGGAAAGACTAGCCTTGCTTTGAATGTTACCCAGCACGCTGCTGTGAATGAGGATGTTCCGGTGGGGTTCTTTTCTTTGGAACAGTCGAAGGAACAGCTTGTTTACCGAATGTTGGCTTCCCAAGCAGATGTTGATGGGTGGCGGTTGACAACTGGTAATTTAGAAGAAGACGATTTTGAAAGAATCGGTAGGGCTATGGGTGAGTTAGCAGAAGCTCCTATTTTTATTGACGATACTCCTGGTGTAAATATAGTTGAGATGAGAACCAAGTCTCGCCGGCTACAGCTGGAGAACGGTGTGCGGTTGATAGTAGTAGATTATCTCCAGCTGGCTCAGGGGAGGGGACTAGAAAATCGGGTGCAGGAGGTTTCAGAAATTTCGCAAGCTTTAAAGAATATGGCAAGGGAACTTAATGCTCCTGTGCTTGCTCTCTCCCAGCTTTCCCGAGCTGTTGAATCTAGAACTGATGCTCGTCCTCAGCTTTCCGATCTTCGGGCTTCAGGGTCAATTGAGCAGGATGCGGATGTAGTAATGTTTTTGTATCGCCCTGATCCGGAAAACAGGTCGGATGTGCGGCTTTCAGTTGCTAAACAAAGAAATGGCCCTACAGGAGAGGTACCCTTGTACTTCCGGGGAGAACGCACTCGCTTTTACGAAGCAGAGGATCGGTAAGATATAACTTTTGTATTAGTAGTTTTTTAATTTTCTATTGCTATCCCAGTTTTGACTGTAAAGTAGTGGTTTTTGTGATAAAATAAGGGTGTGCCGCGGTGCTGGAACTGGCAGACAGGGCGGTCTCAAAAACCGCTGGAGCTAACCTCCGTGAGGGTTCGAATCCCTCCCGCGGCACCACGTAAAGACTTAGCGAATCGAGGTTGGAAGCCGAAGATGAGCTTAGAATTTACGTAGCCACGTGACGAACGAAGTGAGTTTTACGTGGCAGTAGGACGTGTCCCGACCCGTCGGGACAAGGCTAGTTTAAGCAACCTTTATCTATATGATTGATCCTGTTTTTTTACACCTTGGTCCATTAACAATTTATTACCAAGGACTTATTTTAGCCTTGGGTATTTTTGTGGCAGTTTTTCTTTTTTGGCGGCGGGCTAGGGAAGAGGGTTTTAGTGAAGAAAAAATACTGGATCTTTCTTTAATTAGTTTAGTTGCGGGCACAGTTGGTGCTAGATTGATTTTTGTTCTAATTAATTTCTCTGTGTTCAAGAGTAGCTGGTCTGACGTTTTTCGGTCGTTGGGCTCAGGCTTGAACTTTCTCGGCGGCCTTGCTTTTGGTGCTGGGGCTTTTTATCTTTTTGCAAAGCATAAAGGCTGGTCAGTTTTAAAACTGGCAGATTTGGCAGCACCAGCTTTAGTTTTTGGTCAGGTTTTTGGATCAGTGGGAATTTTAGTTTCGAGATTAGTTGTTTCTCATATTTGGCTGCAAATCTTTGCATATATACTTCTTTTTGTTCTCATTTTAGTTGTTGAGCGTCAGCGCTTTTTTAATCTGTTTGGGTCTATTCGAGTGGGTTTGTTGACTTCTTTATACTTGGTAGGGGCAGGTCTAATTGTTCTTGTTTTTGATTTTTACAGTTTGTATTCGGGCGATAACTTTTTCACGGTTCAAAGAGTAGGGTCTACCATTATGATATTTTGTGGGTTGTTTTTAGGTTATAGTGTGTTGAGAGGAAAGGCCCAGCCGGAGGGGGGAGATGCGGTAGGCCTTGAAGATATATCCAAACAATTGCGGGATTGGTTAAGGAGAGAAAAGAACGAAATTGGAAAAGAAGCGGCGCAGATTAGGCGGGGAGACCAGTTTTTTAAAGAGGGTAGAGAGGACGAGAACGCTGAGAGGGGCGATGAGGCTGAGGAACTTTTAAGCCACGAATATGCAGAAGCTATGTCTGAATTTTTACAGCAATTTGGTAGTCAGATTGAGCTAGCCCTGGACAGGTTAAAGGGTGGTGAGTACCATAAGTGTGAACGTTGCGGTAAGAGAATAGATCCTCAAAGGCTTAAGGCCTACCCCGCGGCAACTATGTGTAAGGGGTGCGCTGAAAAGGCAGATAAGCTTAGTCCTTAAGCAGATGAGAGTTGTTTATAATGTTTGTTGTTTACGAAGACCCATCAATTTTGTTGTTAAACAAACCCTCGGGTTTGGTGGTTAACCGGAGTGGCACCTGGGAAGGAAATACATTGGAGGATCAACTGCGAGAATATTTTTCTTTAGAAGGGGAGGGGATTGGGGAACGAGCTGGGATAGTACATCGGCTGGACAAAGATGCTTCTGGGTTACTCTTGGTAGCAAAGACGGAAGACTCTTTTAGAAACTTACTTGGTCAATTTAAAAATAGGGAAGTGGAGAAAGGTTATTTTGCTTTGGCTTATGGCAAAGTTGAACCAGAGCGTGGACTTATAGATGCACCTATTGGCAGAAATCCAAAGCAACGGAGGAAAATGGCAGTGGTAGAGGGAGGGAAAAGTGCAGTTACCGAGTTTGTTGTCCAGAGGTATTTTGAAAAAGACGGTAGTCATTTTACTCTTTTGGAGCTTTACCCAAGAACAGGGAGGACTCACCAGTTGCGGGTGCACCTTACAGCCTTTAATTACGCTTTAGTCGGAGACCCATTATATAGTGGAGGTAAACGATTCCGGCGTGATAGAAAGTGGTGTCCGCGTTTGTTTCTTCATGCTTTTTTGCTCCGGTTTCAACATCCAGAGACCGAGGAACCTGAATATTTTGAAATTGGGCTGCCAGAGGAGCTTCTAGAAGTGCTGGAGAGTAGTATGGTTTGAGTTTTGCTATTGATTAGCGATTGATTTAATTTTAAACCTGCCTATGACTAGATCGCGAACGAAAAATAAAATTTGGGGCGTGTTTCGTGTTAGGAGGAAGCTGCGAGCAGTGGGTATGGCGTTAATTATAGTTCTTGGTGCGGGTGTGGTCTATGTTTCCTCTTATCTTTACCATGTTTTTAAAAACCCCTTTGTTCGTGCGGGTGATAATATTGAGGTTGAATTTTCTTGGCGTGCGGAGTCCCCCGCTAGTTTTGCCTGGTTTGTAACAACAGGTCCTTCACATAATTCGTTGGAGAAAGTAGCTGTGCTGCACGTGGACCCACATCGTCCGCGAATTGTGGTGGTAAACTTACCTCCTCAGAGGTTTTCCCTTTCTCGTGGGGTTGGAACCTCATTATCAGAGATTTCAAGGGAATTAGATATTCCTGTTCGGGGTTATTTTCTAGTGGAGAAAGCTGCTTTGGAAAAGTTAGCTGATAGTTCTTCGACTGCAGGTGATTGGGCCACTTTTGACTGGACTACTTTGTTCAAAGCACCTCGTTACTTGGGGAGCTTTAAGGGTCACTTTTGGAGTAATCTTTCGCTTCCGGAATTTGTGAGGCTGTCTAGAGTCTTTCTAGGTACGAGGAAAGACCAGCGCTTTGAAATATTTCCTAGCAATGAGAATCTTGGTCCTGATTCTTTAAATGACCTGTGCGCGGATAATAAGATAGAAAGTGAGATGTTTAAGGTCTTGATCTTGAATGGGACATCAGTTCCTGGTTTAGCTGGGAATGCTGCTTCTTGGGCTGCAAATTTAGGCTGTTTTGTTATGGATGTGGCTAATGCACCTCAACAGAATTATGAAACATCAGTTTTGCTGGCGAAAGATTTAGACTCTTACACTGTTCAAAGGCTTTCCTCCGCATTTGAAATTGACGATGTGCGGGAAATGGGTGCAGATGTGAATTGGGTGCAACGTGCTGATATTGTTGTAATCTTAGGTCTTGACAAGGAGTCCTTTTTCTGATAGAGTTTATATAGTCTCTCTCCTTTCTTCGCCCCCGGACCAGAATTTAGTCCGGGGGTAAGTTTTTTCCAACAATACTTAGCAATTAGTAATTAGTAATTAGTAATTAGTAATTTAAAATTTAAAATTTGTAATTGATAATTTATACCGCATACCGCCCCCCGCGCTGCGCTACGGATCCACGCTGATTTACAGTCGATTCTCGCTGATAAACTGAGGCAACCGACGTACTGCTATCCCTTACCAATTGTATATCCATCGTTTCTCTATTGTATATCTACTGTACATCCATTGTATTTCTATCTTTTATTCCTTATTCTCTATT
>CAZOPS010000047.1:0-4608 GCA_964581885.1 uncultured Candidatus Saccharibacteria bacterium
AAGCGGAAATTACAAATTCAAAAATCCAAATATCAAATAAATTCCAAATTTCAAACCACATATTCTATATATTATAATGGATTATAAATGCTTGGAACTTGAGATTTGGTATTTGTAATTTAATTCTTTGAAACTTTTAATTTGGAATCTGGTGCTTTGATTACTATGACTGAAAACCAAGAAGAGGAACAAGAGAAGAGAGAAGAAGAACAGCGAAAGTCTGTCGATTACGAATCTAAGTGGAAACGGGCTCTCGCTGATTATAGAAACCTTCAGAAGCGTGTTGCCGAACGCCAGCAAGAGTTTGTGAAAAGGTCAAACCGTGAACTTATTTTGGAGATCCTTCCAGTATTAGATGATTTGGAGGAGGCTGCTTGCAAAAGTGAGGACGATGGCTACAAGAAAATTTTGAAAAAGTTTAGGGGAGTTTTAAAGGAGGTTGGCTTGGAAGAAATTGAGGTGAAAGAAAAGGAGTTTGACCCTGCAATTATGGAATGCGTAGAGGTTGAGAATGGGGAGTTAGAGGAGGTTAGGGGTAAGAAAATTGTTAACAAAGTGGCGCGGAAGGGGTATAATTTACATGGAGATTTACTCCGTCCTGCGCGCGTACAAGTGAGTTCAAAATAGAACAGTTTTGCGATTTTGCATTTGTGAAGTGTAGTTAAGTATTGTAAAGAGTAGATAAGTGTTGTGTATGGATTTTCTTACAACGCTTTACTATGCTTTACTCCGTTTTAACTATTCTTAACGGCTGTAAAGAGAGTATGTTTATCGACTTACTGCTAACTTGAATAACGATGTCAAAGATAATCGGTATTGATTTAGGAACAACTAATTCTGTAATGGCTGTTATGGAGGCTGGAAAGCCTACGGTTATTCCCAATGCTGAGGGCGACCGGCTTACTCCTTCTGTGGTTGACCCTGTCAAAAACATTGTTGGGGCGCAGGCAAAGCGCCAAATGTTGGTTAATCCTAAGAATACTATTTATGCAATAAAGCGGCTAATGGGTCGGCGGTTTGGTGATCCTATGGTTTCTAAAGCTATGGATATGGTTCCGTATAGCATTGTAGAAGGAAAGAATAAATTAGCTGTGGTTGAAGTGGAAGGAAAGCAGTACACTCCTCAGGAAATTTCCGCAATGATTCTTTCAAAAATGAAGCGTGACGCAGAGGATTATTTGGGTGAAGAAGTTTCAGAAGCAGTAATTACGGTTCCCGCATATTTTGATGATTCTCAAAGAAATGCAACTAAGGAAGCTGGTCAAATTGCTGGTTTTGAGGTAAAAAGAATTGTTAATGAACCTACAGCTTCTAGTCTTGCTTATGGTTTAGATAAGGAAGGTAACCAGAAAATAGCAGTATATGACCTTGGCGGTGGTACTTTTGATATTTCAATTTTAGAAATTGGTGATGGTGTTTTTGAGGTTTTGTCTACGAATGGAGACACCTTTTTAGGGGGAGAAGATTTTGATGATCGGGTGATTGATTATCTTTTGGAGGAGTTTAAGAAACAGCAGGGTGTGGATCTTTCCACAGATGCGCAGGCAATGCAGCGGCTTAAGGATGCGGCAGAAAAAGCAAAGATTGAGCTTTCTTCTAAGCAAGAAACCAATGTGAATATTCCTTATATTACTATGTCCGACTCTGGTCCTAAGCATTTAGATATTACTTTAACACGGGCAAAACTAGAGCAACTTACAGATGATCTGGTTAAGAAAACCTTTAAACCCTGTCAGAAATCTTTGGACGATGCAGAATTGTCTCCAAATGATATTGACGAAGTAATTTTGGTTGGAGGCCAAACGCGAATGCCTAAAATTATAGAGAAGGTAACTGATTTTTTTGGTAAAGAACCTCACAAAGGTGTAAACCCGGATGAAGTGGTAGGAGTTGGGGCAGCAGTTCAGGCGGGGGTTCTTAAGGGTGATGTGGAGGATGTAGTTCTTCTGGATGTTACACCCCTTACTTTGGGTATTGAAACCTTGGGCGGTGTAATGACCCCCATGATTGAGAGGAACACTACTATTCCAACTTCTGCATCTAAAACCTTTTCTACTGCAGCAGATAATCAGACTTCGGTGGAGATTCATGTGTTGCAGGGTGAGCGGGAGATGGCTGCAGATAACAAAAGCTTGGGCAGGTTTATTTTGGATGGAATTCCACCTGCGCCCCGCGGTGTGCCACAGATTGATGTAACTTTTAACATTAATGCAGATGGTATTGTGGAAGTTAGTGCGAAAGATAAGGGAACCGGCAAGGAGCAATCAATTAAGGTAAAGGGAGCAACGGGACTTTCCGAGGACGAAGTGAATGAAATGCAGCATGAAGCCGAGGCTCACGCGGAGGAAGATAAGAAAAAGAGGGAAAAGGCCGAAGCTCGTAATAATGCGGATAATATTGCTTACACTGCCGAACAGGCTTTGGAAAAAACGGGGGATGAAGTGGATGACGCGACCAAGGAAAAAATCAAGGTTATGGTTGAAGAACTCCGCGGTATGTTGGAAGATGCTTCTGCAGATGAGTTAAAGAGCAAGTCGGAAGAACTTTCTAAAGAGCTGCAAAAGATTGGTGAGGCAATGTACAAAGCGCAAGGCGGACCACAGGCTGGTTCCGGTGGAGTACAACCAGATGAAGAAGGCCGCATGGGTGGTGGCGAGAAAAAGAAGGACGAAGACGATGATGTTAAGGAAGGGGAAGTTGTTGATGAGTAATGAAAGATGCAATAGTCGGAGCCTGTGGTGTTTGCTGCAGCGCCTGCGAATTACACGAAAAATTAGATTGTTCTTGTAGTTCCGGAACAGAAGAACGAGCAAAAGAGAAAGTAGAATCCAATTGGAATGGTAAAGGTGTTTTGTGTTTGGTTTGTAAGTGCGCTGTGGAGCGCGGAGTTTCCTATTGCCCTCAAGACTGTAAAGACTTTCCTTGCGAAAAATTTAGAGAGTGGAACTTTCCTTATGGGAAGGCGTTTTTAGATATGCAAAAGCGCCGCCGCGCGAAGGCAAGAAATGGTAAAGAGTAACAAAGGGGTAGATCCTTCGACTTCGCTCAGGATTAGCCCCCCTTGCCGGCGAGGCAGGTTCAGCTTACGAAAAGTTCCGATTTCAATAAATCGAAATTGAACTTTTTGAGCTTCACTAAATTTATTAATTGATAAAGGCGCACTCCGCGTCATTTTTGTTTTTATATGAAATCATCTGTAAATTTAGAATCAAGAATTTATGAAGTTGAAGTAGCACGTGGTCCTATTAAAGAAACTCTGCGGCGAGGTTTTGTTTTTAGGGTATTGGATGACGCTGATAATACTTTGGGTTGTTTATCGATTACTTTTTCGACTACGGCATTAGATGTGTGGCATCGCAATTCAGAGAAATTCTTAAAAGACGATGACGCGTTGTTAAACTTCTGTTTGTTTATTCTACCTTATATCCCCATCTACTTTGAAGTTAGAGATCTAAAAGATGTTTATTCTGAAGGTTGTAAGTGTGTGGTAGTTATGATTCAGACAGAAAAGACAGATTTAAATTTGGATCAGAAAGACCATATCTATTTACAAAGTAAAAGCTCGCCGGAGGCTTTTGCAAAAGAACTCATTTATCGGGGAGAACCAGATGATTCTTGCATACAAACAGAGATTTTGAAGGTACTTCGTAGACATTGGAAGGAAAGTCCGGATACTAATCTTCTCATTGAAGATTTGGAATCGAGAGTCTTTATTTTAGGAAGTCAACTTTTTAGAAATTTAAAGTATTTAGAAGAGAAGAATTATATAAAAGCTAATAAGAGTACTGGAGATTGGGTGAGCACTGGAATAACAGCATCAGGATTGGACTATCTCTCCGAAAATGATAAGATGGATTACATGAATTTTAGACACAAGATATCTGTTGTTCGCGAGGGCAAAAAAGTACAATTTTACAGGGGTACCTTTCAGCCGGATATTTGTTTTTTACCTATCGAAGCTGATGTTGAGGAGGGCGATGAATTGAGATTAGAAGGGGAGGGTGGCGAAATTCTTGATAAGATGCGTGTCGTGAAAGTAGATAAATATCATAATGGCCGGTTAGCACATATAGAAGCTCATAGGGAAGATAAAAGAGATGGGGTGGTTAGCTCTCAAATTAGAATAGAGAATTCACGAATTTTTGCTCCGATTACGGCTGGTAATGGAAATGTTGTTATGAATGCAACTCATGATATCGATACAGATCTAAGAAAAGTAACTGAGCTAATTGACACACGTCCAGGGTTGGGCAGTTCTGAAAAACAGAAACTTAAGTCTTTAGTAGAAACAGAATTACCAGATTTGTTATCAGAACCGGAATTAAAAAAATCGGAGCAGCTAATTTCTAAGATACGAAACTTGGGAGAACTTTGGTTGGTGCCCATAATTACTCAAATTGTTGCTGCTTATTTTCAGCATAGAGTAGGAATTAATACTTAAGTTTTACTTCTTTTAGAAGTCTTTGGTTACTCGCGTAGTATAAGTATTAGCAAAATTCTTAGTTTTTGTAACTATTTTTTGTTAGTTTATGATAACAATCATTTTCGAATCTCACGGGACAACTTTTGATAATGAGAATGAAATCTCTTCGGGGCATGCGGATGCTA
>CAZOPS010000048.1:0-4606 GCA_964581885.1 uncultured Candidatus Saccharibacteria bacterium
AGTAACTTATCAGTAACCTCTATGAGTTTTTGCGGTGATATTGGTTTTTCTATATCTGCGCGTAAGGTTCTATCTTTCACAATCCAATTACCATTAAGTACGACATGGCGAATTGCTACTTCTTCTAGGTTGTCCAGAATTAGTAGGTCTGCTTTGCGCCCGGGTGCAACAGCGCCCAGATCCCAGAATCCGTAGTGTTCAGCTACATTGATGGTACTCATCTGGATTGCTGTTATGGGGTCTATTCCAGCATTGATAAGGCAGCGAACAACGTTGTCCATATGGCCATTGTCTAACAGGTGGTTGGGCATTACGTCGTCCGTGCATGCACCAAACATCCTGTTGTCTCTTACCTTATCTAACGCTTTTGCTACTTGTTGAGCTGCATTTCCATATGTGGATGCTCTTGCGTAGATCATCATCCCATTTTGCACCTTTTCTAGCATAGTTGTCCAAGAAGATGCTTCGTGGTCAGATGATCTGGGTCCGGTGGCAGCTAGGTAGGCTTGGAGTCCCCTACCCTCTAATCCGGGTGCATGTCCTTCTATTGGTACACCTACTTGGTGTCCCACATTAACAATAGATTTTATTCTTTCTTCTTGTTTAATTAAACCGGGGTAATCCATAGCTTCGGCTATAGCAACTACCCGTTCCCAGCTTAGGATTTCTTTTGCATCCTGAGCAGTAATTTCAGCTCCTGCGGTTTCAAGTTCCGGTACTGCTGGAACACAGCTGGGAACAGTAATGTAGTAACGCAGGGGTAAGTTGCTACTTGCTTCTTGCATGTAGCGAATACCTTCTTTTCCCAGGACATTTCCGATTTCGTGTGGGTCGGTGCACACGGTGGTTGTTCCCTTGGGTATAATTGCTCTTGCCCAATTTGCGGGTGTGCACATGCTGGATTCATTGTGAACATGGCCATCAATGAAACCAGGTGTAACCCACATCCCAGCGGCATTGATGGTTACCTTTGCATTGGGAGGGCTTGACTTTGCTGGTTCAACTAAAGCAATAGTGTTCCCTCGGCACCCGATATTAACCGTTTGCACAGTTCCGGTTAGGACGTTAACTAGACGTGCATCTTTGATTATCAAGTCTAGTGGTTGTTTTCCTCGGGCAGCTTCAACAAGATCTTTTCTTGTGGTCATTGTTCCTTCCTTTTATCTGAGTGGATTATATAAGGCGCCAAGAATGTTCTGTTTTGTGACTAGAATGTATCCAATTAAGAGGGCGGTTGTTACGGAAACTAACACCCAACCGCTTCTGGATTGAACTGGCTTGCGTAGATTGGTACGTTGGGGAAACAGACCGAAACCACGTACATCAAGAGCTGCTGCACTTTGTTGTGCTCTTCTTATGCCGCAAGCAATTAGCGGGGTAAGGATATTGCTAAGTCCCACAAACTGCGACTTCCACCCCTTCTCTGGTGGTGTTATTCCTCTTACCATTTGTGCTTCGCGAATGGTCTCAGCTTCGTACTCCATCAGAGGGATGAAGCGTATTGCTGCAAAGAGACCGTAAGCAATTTTGTAAGGCACTCCTATGTGGGTAAGGGACAAGAATACGTCACGTGGGTCTGTAGTTTTTGCAATGGTTGTTGATGCCGCTACTATTGCAAGAACTCGTAGTGCAATAGCTGTGCCTATCTTAAGACCTTCTATTGTGGGGGTAATGGGGCCTAACTTGAAGAGGGTTGTTTCGCCGGGGTAAAGAAGGCCTTGGAATACTACGATAAACAGACTCCCAACTCCGACCTTCAAGGTGACTTTGAGAATGCTTCTTACAGATAGGCCCCCAAGTTTGGCAATTAGGATTACAGCTATTCCTAATCCCAGCACATGTAGCGGATTGAACATTATAAACAACCATAGGAGTAAGATCATTCCCCACAGGAACTTGGTGTGGGGACTCATCTTGTGTAAAAGCGAGTTTCCTTCTTGGTACTCAAATACGGGCATGTCATACCTCCGTTAGTTGTTCTACTGTGAGAGGAATATTGTGGCAAGTCGGCCAGATCTTTTTTGAGAGCTCTACTACTGGCGGTGCTTGTAGGCTGCATTGTTGGAGAAGTTGGTCGTTAAGGAAAAGCTCTCGTGGCGTTCCTTCGAACACAATATTTCCGCCGTTGAGAACTATGGTTCTGGTAGCATACTCAGCTACTTGTTCCATGTCATGGGTTACCTGGATTAAGGTTATGTCTTGTTCCTTAACTAGCATGCGAAGAATGTTCATTAGGGTTCTAGTGCATTTTCTATCCAGTCCTGTGGTGGGTTCGTCCAGGATAAGGATTTCGGGTTCTAAGATTACCATTGTTGCTACACTCAAGAGTCTCTTTTCTCCCATAGAAAGCGAATACGGGGTTTGGTCTTTCTTCTTCTCTAACCCGAAGAGATTTAGAACCTTATCCACTTTTGCTTGTGGTCTTTCCTCTCCCAGTTCTCGAAGCCCAAAAAGGAGCTCTTCTTCTACAGTTTGGGCAACGAATTGATGTTCGGGGTACTGAAAAACATAGCCCACCTTGCCTAGTGGGGACTCTTCTGTTGTGTATTTCCCCCCAATCTTTACAGTGCCCTTCCACGGTTGGTAGAGGCCTGCGATTAGCTTCATCAGGGTGGTTTTTCCACAACCGTTCTGTCCAACTACAGCAAGGAGTTCCCCCTGTGCCACAGTTAGAGATAGGTCCTTGATGACCGCTTCTTCTCCGTAACCAAAACGAACGCCTTCTAGCTCGATGGCTGTTTTACCGTTACCAAAAACGTTATCTGTTCTTTTTACGGACCAGACAAGACGTTTCTCTCTACCCTGGTAGAAATCTTTTAGCTCTTCTATTTCCTTGGGCAAAGCCCTCAGACACAGATTTTTTGCTAGCTTTCCTAGCTCAGGAATAAAAACCCCAATCCTTTCTAGAAGTTCCTGGTTATCAAGAATGACCTCTTTTGGAGTTCCAACTAGGATTATCTGTCCCTTATCCATTACTACAATTCGCGTAGCTAAGGGTAGCAGTACGTCAATCTTGTTTGAAGAAAGGAGAACCGTCTCTGTTGCTCGCGATTCGGTAAGGGTTTTGATGAGGTTGAGAACATCGTGAGCTCCCCGAGGATCTAGATTGGTGGTTGGCCCATCCATTAGTAATAGGCGGGGTTCCATTGCTAGCCCTGCTGCGATGGCAACCCTCTGTTTTTGTCCTCCTGACAACGCGTAAACAAAAGAGTTTTTTATATCTTCAATGTGCGCAAGTTGCAACATGCGTGTTACGCGTTCTCGTATTTCTTGTTCAGGTAAACAGAGGTTTTCAGGTCCAAAAGCTATCTCGTCTTCAACATAGAGATTAGTAAGCTGTGCTTCTGGATCCTGCAGTACTAGGCCCACCTCTCCACGTTTCTTATCGCTGCTTCTAAGAATATCTGTTCCTTCGATTAAAACCTTGCCCTTTATCCTTCCTCCTGTAGAGAATGGAACTACCCCGGCGATGGTTTGGAGCAGGGTGGTTTTGCCACAGCCGGAAGGCCCGATTAGGAGGATGAATTCTCCTGAGTTTAGGGTGAGATTTACTTTACGAAGTGCAGCCTCTTTTTGTCCCGGGTAGAAGAAAGTTACTTTTTCCATGTTCACTATAGGCATTTTCTTTGTTCCTCCTTAAGCGGTAATAGTTATGAGGGACCAGACTGCATGGTGCAATCTGGTCCCTGTAGCTGTTATGCTGGTTCGATAATTGTTTCTCGTGAGGTTTTAACCCCCACCCTTTCTAGACCCTGAGCTAATAGGTACCCAACAAGACCAGCAATAACGCCTGCTAGTCCGTTGGATGCCATGACCCCAGCAAGGGCCCAGAAACCATATTCCGCTAGTCCGAAGTAGTACCAACTGTAAAAGACCCCGAAATATGAAGCTAGGAGTCCTCCGAGGATAGCGACTGGTAGATTGTACTTCTTGAAACGGAATATACCGTAGGCGATGTCAGGTCCTAGCCCTTCCCAGAAGTTGAAGAGTAGGACTGGGATTCCGAAAGGATTTCCAGCCAGGACCTCGACCACACCACCGAGAACCATAGAGATAGTACCCGATCCCGGTTTTCGTACTAGGTGGCAGGCTAGGATAGCCCAGAAGTAAAACCCTGGCCCAATGATAAAACTGCCAAAGGGACCAAGGAAGGACTCAATGACCATCCGTAACTGTGCCCAGTAAGCTTTGAATATCCCTCCCGTGGCAATTAGTACTGCCATGACCATGATGTCGTAGGTGGTGTAATTGCCAGCTAGACTTGACAGTCCTAACTTTTCGAAGAGGGTGAAAACAACTGTGATCGCGTACCAAAACCCGAAGCCCCATGCTGCGGCTGTAAGGTACGTTGCTTCCTGGGCTCTGAGAGCAAACCCCAGGATAATGAAAAGAGCAGCTGTTAGAATGTTTCTGAGCGTCTTCACTTTGATCCTCCTCTGGTTGATACGCCTTTCCGATCTTTAGATATAGCTAGAACGAGCTGGGCCTGCAAGTTGCCTTTTAATCACCTCCTTATTTTTCACTTTTTTACTTTTAACGCAACTTAAAATAAAGATTAATAATTGCGTTGTTTTTTAAGGTGCGAAGATGGGAGTAACGCGGATAC
>CAZOPS010000049.1:0-4463 GCA_964581885.1 uncultured Candidatus Saccharibacteria bacterium
TAACTAGTTGCTAGTTACGAGTTACTAATTACAAGTTGCAAGTTACTAATTTCTAGTTGAAAATTACGAAGAGAAGCGACGATCGTCGGTGTTTTTCGTAAAAATCCTGTGGTACAATCAAAACACAAATTACGTTTAGACACTCAAATCTAAAAACTATTATGCAAGGCTGCCCTTACACCTAACAAAGCACTTAAGGGAGAGTCGCGAGATCAAAACAAGTTTCTGCAAAATGTCTCAGGAGACGCTTTACCAAAACAAAGAATTCTCTCTGCCCGCACATGCTAAGTGGGGTATTGCCACCACAAACTCCTTCGAAAACTACCTAATAAAATATCAAAAACTCCCCAAATATAAAAAGTTGCTTCACTCTATGATCAAATTTTCTAAAATGTACAGGCCTATTTCTAAAGGAAGTCTACACGTGGATCTAGGAAACATTATCAAGAGCATAAACAAGAATCGAGAGCTGACCCGAGCAAAAATTTACATGAACAACAGAGATCTAATTACTACAAGAGACACGACACATGGAAAGAAGATTATAGTCACTTCTAAAGGGCACAAAATCTTTTACAACGATTACCCTCTTGCCAAGATGCGCAAAGAAAAGTGGGACGGTACTTGGGCTGTCATAGTATATGACTTCCCTGAAAAACTACGCTCCACGCGCAACTATCTTCGCAAAAAGCTAACAGAAATGGGTTTCGGAAAACCCCAAATCAGTGTGCTCATTTCTCCCCTACCGTTAGAAGAACCTATCTTAAAACTGCTTGAGGAAAAAAACTTAAAGAAGTATGTGTGGGTACTAACGTGCAAAGGAGCTTGGGGACTCACAAACAAGAAAATAGCTGAAAAAGCTTGGCCTGTCAAACACTTAAACCATCTTTATGAAAAGCTACTAAAAGCCTTACCTACTGCAAAAAATGGCGGACCCCGTTTAACGACAGAATGGAAACAATTCTTTCTTGCTTTAAATACCGAAGATCCCCATTTGCCCTTCGAACTTCTACCAGACAATTGGAAGGGGGAAACCTGCAAGCAAAAATTTCTAACCCTCTAAAAGCACAGCTTCCGCGTAAAAGAAAAAAGTACAGTCAAACCTTCTACGTAGAGAAGCGACGATCGTCGGTGTTTTTCGTAAGGACCGGAGGTAAAGGGCACCAATAATACCACACATTAACCCCCCTCAACCCCAAAATACCTCAAACAAAATCAAACTGGTACGTGCTTCAGCTTACTCCAACTCAACTTCTGCTCCAGCCTCTTCTAAAGCCTTCTTAGCCTCTTTTGCTTCTTCAACTGGCATCGCCTCCGCAATTGTCTTTGGAGCATTTTCCACTAGCTCTTTAGCCTCTTTAAGGCCCAAGCTCTGATCCACTTTTCGAATAGCTTTGATTGTTGCTATTTTCTTGTCTCCCCCACTCTTAAGCACTACATTGTAGGCTGATTTTTCTTCCTCCTCTTCTTCTCCATTTCCACCATTACCGCCAGCTGCGGGTACAGCAGCAGCCATAGGTTGAATATCAAACTTTTCTTCCATAGCCTTGACCAACCGAGAAAGCTCTAAGACACTCATCTCAGAAACTAGCTCAAGAACTTTTTCTGCATTTTTGCTAAGCTCTACTTTTTGTTCTTTTGTTTCTTCTTTTTCTTCTGCCATATATATGTATCAACACCCCCATTCGAGCAAACACGAATCAACACCGATAAAAATAGACGCGAACCAACGCGAATAAAGAAATGTGCATCTAGCTCTCCTTCGACATGGAGCGTAAGTCATTGCCAAACCTTTGCAGTGGTGTGCTAGCACTAGCAACAAAGCGCTGCGAAGGTGCTCTAAGAAGGCTTGAAACCTGTGCTAAGAGCATTTCCCTTCCCGGAATTTCTGCCAATTCTGAAATTTCCTTACCGGACACCAAGGCACCTTCAAACACGCCACCCTTAAACTCCAGATTGCCAGCCTCCTCCTGAAAACTGGAAACAACTTTTATACCTTTTAGCTCATCTCCAAAAGAAAACACTAGCGCTGTAGGACCTTCCAAATCAAAATTGAATTTATCTAAAGCGCGCGTGATTAAAGTGTTTTTCGCTACTCTAATCTGAGCATCTTGCTCTAGAAGTTGGCCCCGAAGGTCATCCAACGCACCAGCACCAAGCCCGGAAAAATCAACAAAAGTAACACTTTTAGCTTTTCCCAGCTCTTTCTTTAGATCTTTTACTAATTGTTTCTTATTTTCTAAATCCATAGTAGCTAATATTCTACTAATTAAAACGAATTTACTACGAATATTACTAATCCGCTACAAATATTTGTAATAGTTTCGCCCATCCCAATTTCTTATCTTATTCGCTATAACAAAAGAAATCCCGCTCACGCGGGATAAACAATCAAAATACCTATTATGGGTCTTTGTTTACCTCGGTGAGCAACATTAGTCCCATGAGTTTGGGAACTCACTGTCTTCAGCAACTTAATTATATACTAAATATGAGTTTTTTCAACAACTACCAGCCAAAATCTACAATTGATAAACCTTTTCGCCTGTTTTAGAAACACGTAGCCTTCTCTCCTCTTCAAAAACAAAAAGTGCTAGTTTAAAAAATTTGTGCTCCGATTACTTTTCGACTACTTCCAGACCCATTTGTTTTGCAGTACCCTCAATTATTTTTTCCGCGGACTCTAGGTCCCTTGCGCTGAGGTCTTTCATCTTTCGTTCAGCAATGTCTCTGAGTTGTGAGCGGGTAACCTTGCCAACCTTCTCTCTATTCGGCTCGCCTGAACCTTTTTCAATTCCTGCCGCTTTTTTGAGTAACTCAGAAGCAGGGGGAGTCTTAACCACAAAGTCAAAACTCCGGTCCTTGTAAATAGTTACTACAGCAGGAACAACTACATCACCCATATCTTGAGTGCGCCTATTGTACTCTTTACAAAAATCCATAAGCGATACCCCGTACTGACCCAGAGCCGGACCAATAGGAGGAGCTGGAGTAGCTTTTCCAGCAGGTATATTAAGTTTTACAACTGCCTCTTTTTCCTTTGGCATAATAGCTAATACTCTACAAATAAAAACTAATAAACTACAAATAACACAAATTGCTACGAATGAATACTTAACTCCCCTTAACGTCTAACAACACAAGACGAATTTAGAATTCTGTGAAAAACTAAACCTTCCGGACTCCCAAAATTAGCCAAAAGTCCCAACTTCAAATCAGTAGCACTAAGGTATGACTTTACCTGCTCAAAATCTCGTGTGCGAAATCTTGGTTTCGCTTTAAGTTCAAGTACAACCTTCCCTTCAATCAGAAAATCCAAAAAATAATAACCTATCCTCTTGCTCCGCACTTTCAAATCAGCCCTCAACTCTCGTTCGACTTCAAAGCCAGCGTCCAGCAGCAAATGTTCAACAGCTCTTTGGTAATACTTTTCCCTGCAAGAACAACCCAGCTCATTATAAACATCAAAAAGAACACCAACTATCTCGTAACTAAGTTTAGGATATACTAAATCCGCCACTATATAGCTAATATACTACAAATGCCACTAATTTCCTACCAATAATACAAATAATTTATTGATAATTAGTAGCATTCGTAGTGAATTCGTATTATTAGTAGCTTATTCGCTAGATTCGTAACCAATTCGCTATAAGGGTTCGACTTGCAAGAAATCCAAGTCTACCGGGGTCTCGCGGCCAAAAATTGAAACAAGAACCTTCAAGCGACCTTTATCCTCATCAATTTCTTGTACTTCTCCCACAAAATCTGCAAATGGGCCGTCTGTAATTTTGACACTGTCGCCTTTTTTAAACTTGACATCCACTTTCGGTGTCTCCAGTTCCATAAACTGCTTAACACCTTCTACCTCCTTATCTGGCAATGGAGTTGGCTTGCCTGAAGCACCAACAAAACCAGTAACACCAGCTGTGTTGCGAACAACTGGCCAAGTTTCATCATCCATCACCATGTTAAGCAGCAAATAACCTGGGAACAAACGTTCCTCTACCTCCTTTCTTTCACCACCGGAGGCGACAATTTTATCGCGGGTGGGAATAAGAACTTCCTTAAATTTCTCCCCCAAGCCCAAAGCTTCTACTTTTTGTCGCAGAGTTTCTGCAACCCTTTTCTCGTGCCCTGAGTATGTATGTACCACATACCACTGGGGGCTTTTTTCTTCCATCATAATTAAAATCGAACGCTCTGGTTATGATAAAGGCAAAAAACAAAGAATGCAAGCGGATTCAACTTCCAGTTATTGCCACTCGAATAAATCTACTAAAAATATAATCCAAGAACGCAATATACAAACTAACAAAAACAACAACTCCCAAAACTATGGTCGTAAGCTGCACAGCCTCGTCTTTCGAAGGCCATACCACCTTCCTCATTTCCTGCCTAACTTCTTTTAAAAATTTAAATAGCGAATTCATACGAATTGATATAGCAAATTAATGCAAATT
>CAZOPS010000050.1:0-4308 GCA_964581885.1 uncultured Candidatus Saccharibacteria bacterium
CGAATTGGTATGGCAAATCCATGCTAATTTAATAATAGCAAATTATTGCGAATAAGAAAAAAGGAGGTCATTCTGGAGGAAGACGAGGCTTGGTGATCTCGGAATTTCAGGTGACGAGAGTTAGAATTTTCTTTAAAGAAGAAATTGGAAACACGATTTGGGATTCGAGAATGGGAGAGATTAGAACTTCGCTGAATAAAATTCCTATGAAACTAGCACTTGTACTCCACATTTATCAACCCCCTACCCAATATGATAATGTTCTAGAAAGAATTACCAATCAATGCTACCGACCGCTATTATCTTTACTCATTTCCGTTCCGGAGGCCCAGATCTCGTTTAATGTCCCTGCTTCTTTAGTTGAACTTTGGCATAAAAACTTGGACAAGTATGCAGATATTTTTAAATTGTTTGGCAAACTTGCGGAGCGAGGGCAGATAGAACTTTTGGGATCTGCTGCTTATCATCCGCTCTTGTTTAAGCTGCCGCAGCCAGAAGTATTTCGACAAATAAAAATTAATGAACAGATCAATAAGGAGCTTCTACACGGTTTTAGCTCTGGGGGAGGCTTTTTCCCTCCTGAACTAGCGTTAGACTCTGAGGTACTTGATATTGTAGATTTTTGTGGCTATGAGTGGGTAATTTCCGAGAGTCCGTTACATATTAGGAGCGTGGAAAATGAGGATTACCCCTATGTTTTGCGTGCGCAAGGACTGGATTTAGGGATAGTTTTTAGAAACAAATCCCTAAGCTTAGACTTTGCGTTTAGCAGAATCTCCTCGGTGGGAGAATTGCTAAGTAAAGAGATAAACAATCCAATAGTGGCTTTGGATGGCGAGACTTTTGGTTGGCACCGAAAGGATGGATTGGATCTTTTAAAAGCGATGTTTGAGGACAACGCACTGTCTTTTTGTTTAGTGTCCGATCTTGTGAAGAGTCAATTGCCTGCTGCTCCTGAATTTAAACTAGATAAAATATCTTGGGGAACACGTGGTTCCAATGCGGAGGGCGTTTATTATCCACGTTGGGAAAACCCACAAAATAAGGTTCACACCTTACAGTGGGAGCTCACTGAATTAGCTATTAGGGCAGTAGAAGAATCAAAATACAATTTCTTGGAAAGAAAGTCTAGTGACATTGGCAGCAGGAAACGTGCCGAAATTGAGTCTGATAGGGTAGGCTACCCCACGCAGGAGGATCTATTAGCAAAGGAAAAGCAATGGCTTAGGGCACGGCATTTATTGGATAAGTCTTTGCACAGTGATCAGTATTTTTGGGCAGATGGTGAGCACGTTTGGCATTTGGGGATGGTGGAAAGGGGTGCAGGTATGCTACGTAATGTGGTTTGTAGCCTCCCTGATGTAGAACCTGATGTTGTTGAGCAGGCCAACACCTTATATGATAAAATTACTCGGACTGGCGAGCGCTTGTTTGGGGAGAGTGTAAGGGACTAGAAACTGTGTAGCGAATTGGTATGGCGAATTAATGCGAATTGGGATAGCGAATTAATGCGAATAAGAGATAAGGGACAGGAGATAAGAGAAAATTGTGATCAGAATCACGAAATTGGAAATTACGGCTTCGCCGTGAAATTTTAAATTACTAGTTACTAATTACCAATTACCAATTACCAATTACTAATTGCTAGTTACTAGTTACTAGTTACTAATCGAGAGGGTCTTACCCGAACATTTGCTAGTTGCTAATTACACCTATGTATTGGGCGAATTTTTTTCATTTTTATCAACCACCAACTCAGACAAGGAAGTGGGTTGATAAAATAACTGAAGAGTGTTACAGGCGGTTGGTTCAGGGTTTTTTGGAGAGGCCCCATATTAAGGCCACTTTTAATATTAATGCGCTTCTTTTTGAATTTTGGGATGAGTATGGTCATGAGGATGTTATTTCTGGTTTTCGTGAACTTTTATCTCGCAATCAAATTGAGTTCACAGCTACTGCCAAGTTCCATCCACTTCTTCCCAAACTGCCTGAAAATGAAATTATTCGACAAGTGCAGTTAAACAATGAAACTAGCCGCCGCTACTTAGGTGATTTTTATAACCCTAAGGGTTTTTTTCCTCCCGAAATGGCTTATAATCGCAAGGTGGCGAAAGTAGCAGCTAAATTAGGTTACCAGTGGATTATTGCAGAGGAACTTTCCTTGAATCATAAGTTTAATGCTGTTGATTATTCCACAATTTACGAGGTAGAGGGCGTTGAAGTAGCAGGTCAAAGCGGTCGCAATGTGAAAATATTTTTCCGAAACAGAGAAATTAGTTACAAAATTCTTTCGGGACAGCTAGCTACCCCAAAACCATTACGAGAAGCCTTAGAAGAATTATTTGAAGAGGGCGATTATTTGCTTACAGCTATGGATGGTGAAACATTTGGGCACCATAGGCCGGGGATGGATCAGCTTCTTTTTGACCTTTTGGAGATAGAGGAGCTGGAACCAGTTTTGGTTTCCGACCTTCCTGACTTGTATTCTAGTCGACGCGAGATTTCTACCCACCCCTCTACCTGGGCTTTGATGAGTCATGATTTAGAGAAGAACCAACCTTTTTCCCGTTGGGATGACCCCGATAACGAAGTTCATAAGCTGCAGTGGCAGTTGACAAATTTGGCGATTAAAACAGTTAATAGTTCGAAATATCAGGTAAAGGAACCTGATGGTGGTGAGGGTGCACTGAATAAGGCTCAGGAGCAGTGGCTAAGATCAAGAAAGCTTCTAGATCGAGCTCTTCACAGCGATCAGTATTGGTGGGCTTCTGCGCGCCCCTGGTGGAGTTTGGAGATGATAGAACGTGGTGCTAAAGAACTTTTGAGTGCTGTAGAAACTCTTCCCGACGTATTGCCTCAGCAGGTAGAAGAGGCTCGGGGGCTTTATTATGGAATTATTACCAAGGGTTTTGAGTGGCAGCGTTCGGGGAGGGTAGAGGAAATGGCGCAAAAGGAAGATGAGGCTGTTCGGATGCGTACAGACCAGGGGATACCCGATCTTGCTTCTGAAGAGATTGACAGGATGATTGCTCCTATTCGTGGGGAAATGCTAGAGGCATCAAGGAAGCAAGAGTATGAAAGAGCTGCGCAACTCCGGGATAGGATAGAGGAACTCGAGGGTTACAAAAAACAAGCACAAGGCTGAGCTTAAACTTGGGTTTTCTAATACCACTAAGGGTTGTGACTTTTTGTTCACAAATTAGTGGTTTTAGTTTTCTTTTTTCTAGGTCTGTTACATATGAATCAATTACCTAAGGAAATACAAAAATTAGCGGAAAACGAAGGCTTAGAAGTTGTGGATGTTTTACAGAGGGCAGATACCCCTAGACGTCGCTTTTACAGCATAGAGACCCGACGTAAACAAGATGGGGAGCAGCTTCTTCTTAAAGTTTTTGGTCGCGGTAACCCAAGCGTAGTAACTGCATTTTATAAAGAGGTTGGTTTTTTGGAACTCGTAACTGAGCGTGGCAAGTCGGAAATAGGGTCGTACACGCCGCGTTTTGTAAAAAGGGGAAATGGGGAACAGCCGTGGTATTTACGTACTTACTCGCGAGGAGGTTTCCTTGGCGATATTTGTCATGATTTTGGGGTTCACGAAAAATATCTAAGAGAGGATGTTGCAGCAGAATTTGCAGGCTTTTTTGTTGCACTATCCGAATTTACAGCTGAAATTTCAGATACCCCCTTTTTCTCTACCCTTTCTGCTCACGGGTTCGATTGGTATTTAGATGACTGGGATCACTATCAGAGCAGTTCTGAGACTGTTGCGCGCAGTGTTTTTGGCAAATTGCGCCGGGTTTTAAAGGAGCGGCATTCTTTACTGAATAGTAGTGCGGACATTTTGGTTCATGGAGACTTGTATTTGAAAAATGTTTTGTGGAGTGGTAATACGAGTAATGAAGGAGGGCGCCCACTTAGCGTAATTGATTGGGAAATTTTACATCTGGGCAATAGGTGTTTTGACCCTGTTTTTATTTGGATGTTGGGTTGGAAAGATCCTGTGTGGCAAAAGAAGTTTGAGAAAATGGTTTGGGAGGGGTTTGAACAGGGAGACAACGAGAATAAGAGAGAGTTGAAGATCCTTTGGAATATTGTTAAATGTTCTCTAGCGCTACGTTTTTCCCGTCATTGCGAAATAATGTTGGAGGTGCTTCCTTCGCGCAAAAAAGACGCACGCCGCAACGCGGAAAAAGCGCTTTTGGTTTTTAGAAAGGAGCTAAATATAGCTTTGGATAACCTTTCTTGAGAGTTGTTTTAGTAACTAGCAATTAGTAATTAGCAACTAGCAACTAGCAATTAGTAATTAGT
>CAZOPS010000051.1:0-4293 GCA_964581885.1 uncultured Candidatus Saccharibacteria bacterium
AGAATCGCTCCTCCAGAGTGACGGCTGTTCTTACCGCGTAACGCATAACATTTTTTTAACTAATTACTAATTACTAATTACTAGTTGCTAATTACTAACTACTTGCCACCAATTTATGAAAATAGGATTTGACGCTAGTCAGATTGCCACACCTCAAAAAGCCGGTATTGGCAACTATTCTTTTTGTCTTTCCCAGGCTCTTTCTAACCTAGATTCAGATAATAGTTATATTTTTTTCTTTCGCGAGCAGCCTTCCAATAAAGTTAGACAAACCCTTTTTTCAGGGAAGCAAAATTTTTCTTTTAAAGTTTTAAATAATTCTTTTTTATGGACAAACGGAGCTTTAGCTAGGCAAACTTTTTTAAATAACCTCGATATCTTGTTTATGCCTTATCCAGTTTTACCCATTATAAGGAATCCCTCCCTTAAAACTGTAGTTACTTTTCATGATCTTAGTTTTGAGTTCCTTCCTGAGTACCAAAAATTCCCAAAAAAATATTTCTTGAGATTAATTCCGCGTTTGGTAGCTAACCAAGCGACGCAAATAGTTGCTGTTTCAGAGTTTACGAAAAAATCATTATTAGCTGAATATGGTATTTCCCCCGAAAAAATTGAAGTTATTTATGAAGGTGTTAATTTTGATTGGTATCAGAAAACTTATTCTAGTGAAGAGAAAAAAGCAGTTTTTTCTAGCTATAATCTTCGCAGACCCTATATACTTTTTGTTGGTACAATCCAACCCCGCAAAAACTTGGAAAGACTTGTTGCAGCCTTTTCCCAGTTAAAGCATCGTTTTGGAGCAGCATCTGCTAAATTAAGCTTAGTTTTGGCCGGAAAACAAGGGTGGCTTGCTGACGATATATATGCTGCTCCCCAAGAGTATAACGTTGCCGATTCTGTTAAATTTTTAGGGCGTGTGCCAGACAAGGATTTGCCGCTTCTGTACCAGCAGGCAGAGTGTTTAGCATTTCCTAGTCTTTTTGAAGGTTTTGGATTACCTGTTTTGGAAGCTATGGCTGCTGGTACTCCCGTAGTTACTTCTAATGTTTCTAGTTTACCAGAGGTGGGTGGAGATGCTGCCTTTTACGTTGAGCCAAGAGACATTGAAAGTATTGCTACTGGGTTGGGTGAGGTGCTGCTTAACACCGACTTACGCAAATCTTTGGTGGAGAGGGGTCTCCGTCGGGTGCATGAGTTTAGCTGGGAAAATACCGCACGGAGACTCATTGAAGTTTTTAGGGGAGTAAATACTAATCCGCCAGGGGGCGGACGGATAACGGGTAATGTATAACGAATTACCAATTTTAAATTTTAAATTACCAGTTACTAATTACTAATTGCTAACTTATGAAAATATTAGGAGTTCGTGTTGACAATGTGACAATGTCCGAGGCTGTAGAAAAGGTGGGGCAGATGATAGAAGCTGGGGGAAAGCATTATGTGGTTACACCTAATTCTGAGTTCATTGTTGATGCCCAGAAAGATGAACAATTTAAGAAGGTTTTAAACAAGGCAGCTCTTTCTATTCCTGATGGAATTGGTGTGGTGTTTGCTTCACAACTTTATGGCGAGCCCCTAAAAAAACGTGTGGCTGGAACAGATTTAGTAGAGGCACTTTGCAAGAAGGCAGCAGAGGAGGGTTGGTCGGTTTTTTTTCTCGGTGGGTTGTATAGGGTAGGTGAGAAATCAGCAGAGATTTTAAGAAAAAGATACCCGGAGTTAAACGTTTGCGGTTTTTATGAGGGAAAAAGAGAAGAAGCATACGATGCTCAGGCTTTGCAAGGTATTAAAAGAGCCTCCAAAGGCCGCCAGAAAATTGATATTTTGTTTGTTGCTTATGGGCATGATCACCAAGAAAGGTGGATTTCGAGAAATTTAGATAAGCTTAATGTTTCTGTGGCTGTAGGTGTAGGTGGGGCGTTTGATTTTATTTCCGGATTCATTCCCCGCGCTCCATTGTGGATGAGGCGCTTGGGTTTGGAATGGCTGTTCCGCTTAATTAAACAGCCCTGGCGTTGGGGTAGGATTTTTAAAGCCGTAATAGTCTTTCCCTTTTTAATTATGAAAGATGTAATGACCAACGCAAATGGACCCCGTAAAGTCCCAACAAGTTGGGACAACGGGGCACAGCGCAAATGATAGCGCTAACGGTTAGATCCCAGTACCACTCGCCTTCGGCTCGGGTACGGGATTAGTTCGGCTTACTAAGAAATCTGCCCTTTTAGATTGATTTCTTAGAGCCTCACTAAAAAAACCCCGGAGTGACTCCGGGACAATGATCTTCCTAGAGCCACACCGGGGTGTGGTTTTGTTTTTGCAGCTGCGTTCTTTTTGCAACAGGCGAGAAGGAGTTTGGTTCCAATCGCGTTGAAAGGGTTGCCAAACTATAGTTTAAGGGGCTATTCAGTTTTCAGGGTGCGTTTCGCGTCTGCCTCTTAGCTCACTGCTTGTACATTCACAATATCTGTAAACTTCATATTTGTCAAGTGCTAGGGTGTAAGGTATAATGCGTATAGCCTGCTGATTATGACTTCAAGTGTTTTAGACCAGTTGCAAAGCATAGTTTCTCCTCAGGAGGGCGAAGACTACCGCATTTTAATGGTTGCGCCTGAGTGTACTCCTTATGCAAATGTGGGTGGTTTTTCGCGTGTTTTGGGTTATCTCTCTAGGGAGCTTCGGGGTTTAGGTGTTGATGCTAGGGTATTTATGCCCAAGTTTGGTCAGATTGATGAGGATAAATATAAGATGGAGATGGTTTTGGAGGGATTAGAGGTCCCAACTGGTGTGGATGAGGGCGATCGTGATGTTTTGGTTTGTAATGTCAAGAAGCACCAAGCGCCGGGAGGTGCGCCTGTGTATTTTTTGGAAAATAAGGAGTATTACGAGAAAAGGGCTAATGTTTATGGATATTCTGACGATCCTGTTCGTTGGGCATTACTTTCTCGAGGTGCGCTTGAGTTTTTGCGCCACAATAGCGAGGCTAGGTTCCCAGAGGATCGTAATTGGTTACCTCATGTTCTTCATTGTAATGATTGGGAAACTGGTCATATTCCAAACTACCTAAGGGCTGTGTATAGGAACGACCCACGGTTGCAAGTTATTGCTACTATTTTTACCATTCACAATCTTCAATATCAGGGTATGTTTGACCACCGCAATGTTAGCGAACTGGATTATGATGATGGCCGCAGCGCAATTGCTCCTTTCTTTTCGGAGCGCCTTCCTAAACAAAATTTTATGCGGCGGGGGATAATTTATGCAGACGTGGTAAATACTGTTTCTAAGACCTATGCCAAGGAAATTCTTACGCCAGAATACGGTGAGGGTCTGGATAGGCTTCTTCTGGAAGTGCGTTCTAAGCTGTTTGGAGTGTTGAATGGGATCGATTACGATGAATTTAATCCCAAAACAGACAAGTTAATTGAAGAAAACTACGATGTTCGCACTTTAGATAAACGAGTGAAAAACAAATTAGCCTTACAGGAGGAGTTTGACCTTCCCCAGGACGAGGATATTTTTGTAGTAGGTTTTGTGGGGCGTTTAGCAGATCAGAAGGGCCTGGATTTAATTTTTAAGACTTTTTGGCCTTTCCTTAAAAATTTTGATGCGCAGTTTGTTCAAGTGGGGGGTGGCGACGGCAATCATATTGAAACGCTTAAGAAGATAAAGGAGGATTTTCCAAAGAAAGTCGGTATTCATCCCATGGCAAACTTTACGCTACCCCGTCTTATTTTTTCAGGTTCAGACGCAATGCTTTTTCCTTCTAAATTTGAGCCTTGCGGGATAACACAGCTTGAGGCTATGCGTTATGGATCAATCCCAATTGTACGTGAGGTGGGCGGTTTAGCAGACACAGTGGGGGATTTTGACTCTAAAACAGGGGAGGGAACTGGGTTTACTTTTAAGGGTTACGACAAGTGGGAGTTTTTTGCTCAAGTAGTTCGCGCTTATGAAACTTTCCACTATCCTGATGTGTGGCGACAATTAATGAGGCAAGCTATGCAGGCGGACTTTTCATGGACTGCTAGCGCAAAAGAGTATATAGAGCTTTACCAAAAGGCTGTCCACTTCCGTCGCCAAGATCTGGTTTCGGAAGGTGTTATTTCTCCGGATGAAGTGTAATATAGCGAATAGACTACAAATAATTAAGGTGTAAACTCTATTTGTACAACAAATTAACTACAAATAACACGAATAAGAAGGTGGGCAGGGACAGGAAACAAGAGAAAATTGTGATTAGAATCACGAAATTGGAAATTACGGCTTCGCCGTGAAATTTTAAATTACTAGTTA
>CAZOPS010000052.1:0-4239 GCA_964581885.1 uncultured Candidatus Saccharibacteria bacterium
GTTTAGCTCCAGCAGATTTTAAGTCTGCCCTGTCTCCCTATTCCAGCACCTCGGCAAAACAATAAATTCTCAAACTACAAATACTCACAGCTTTTGCAAAGCAACTTGCCGTAAACCTGAAAGGATAAACTCTATGTAGTTTTATCCCTACGTGGTTTACGGTTCCAGCACCTCGGCAAAACAATAAATTCTCAAACTACAAATACTCACAGCTTTTGCAAAGCAACTTGCCGTAAACCTGAAAGGATAAACTCTATGTAGTTTTATCCCTACGTGGTTTACGGTTCCAGCACCTCGGCTCAATGAGGCCTAAAATTCGTGTATGAATTTGGTCTGCCGAACCTGCCCACCGGCAGGCAGGCCTGACTTGACGGCAGGCGCGATAGTCCCGATTTATCGGAACTCTTTATGGTAACGTACGAAATTAGATTTCTCTTACAGCTTATACCCCTATTTTACCTTTTTAAGAGCTGATTTTCAATTAAATATTGGGAATTATACTATATTATGGTATAGTTTAAACTATGCAAGAAAAGGAAAAATCAACCCTAGAAGAACAACTTTCCTATAGCCCAAAATCCTGTTGGAAAGTTTGGGATTCAAAAACAAAAAAGAAGTGTTCTAATTTTGCCGAGGATTACAAAGAATTTGTTTCTGCTGCAAAAACGGAACGATTAGCTGTAAAGGCAGGAAAAGAGCTTGCTCTCCGCCGTGGTTACTCTGACTTTAAAGATTTTGAACGCAGCGGAAGAAATTTCTCGCCAGGAGAAAAAATATTTGCCTCCAACCGTGGTAAAACGTTAGTCCTTGTTCAACGAGGAAAAAAACCAATTACACAAGAAATGCGTCTGGTAATGGCCCACGTGGATTCCCCACGCCTTGATTTTAAACTTCGCCCACTTTATGAAGACAGTGGTCTTGCTTTATTTGCAACTCATTACTATGGGGGAATAAAAAAGTATCAATGGCCTGCATTACCGCTTGCTCTCTATGGTGTAATTGTAAAAAAAGATGGGTCTTGGGCTGAGTTACGACTTGGAGATGAACCAAATGACCCCGTCTTCATGGTCTCAGATCTTCTTCCTCACTTGGCTGAAGAACAGCTAGAAAAAAAGCTCAAAGAAGCTATCGAAGCTGAAAAAATGAACCTGGTCGTGGGCAACGAGCCTTTTCTAGATGATGATAAGGTAGAAGAGCAGATCAAGCTCAATATTTTAAATATTCTTAACCAGAAATACGATATTAAAGAAGAAGACTTAATTTCAGCTGAATTAGAAGCAGTTCCCATGGGGGCAGCGCGAGATCTTGGCTTTGACCGGTCCTTAATTTCCGCATATGGTCACGATGATAGAGTTTGCGCCTATCCTGCATTAAGATCCCTCCTGGACCAAAATGAAGTCCCGGAACATACATCAGTAGTAGTTCTCTACGACAAAGAAGAAACCGGTAGTAGGTCAAACACAGGTGCAACATCCTTATTTCTTTACGATTTTATTGGGAGATTGCTAGAGCTAGACCCAGAACTAGAAGCAGGTAAATTTGACCACCAAATTAGAAAAGCACTAAGAAACTCAGAAGCAATCTCTGCTGATGTAACTGCTGGAATAAATCCATCTTACAAAGATGTTCACGATGAAAAAAATGCAGCAAAACTTGGCTATGGCGTCGCATTGCAACGTTACACTGGAAAGAAAGGAAAACGGGGAACTAGCGAAGCAACTGCAGAATACACCGCAAAAATAAGAGCGCTTTTTGACCAAGCAGAAGTATTATGGCAACCAGCAATGCTTGGAAAAGTAGATGTTGGTGGAGGAGGAACAATTGCAGTTTTCGTTGCCGAATATAATCTAGATATAATTGATATTGGGGTCCCACTTCTCAACATGCACGCTCCTTTTGAAATTGCTTCTAAGGCAGACATATATTCTGCCTACCAAGCTTACTCTGCCTTCCTTAAATCTTAATTTTGAGCATCAAATATACAGAGCTGTGTTGGTTTTAGCATGGTATTTTTGCTATAATTACAACAAGTTCTTTGCGGGTATCGTATAACGGCTATTACTCCACCCTTCCAAGGTGGCGATGCGGGTTCAATTCCCGCTACCCGCTCCACCCTCCTTCGCCGAGGCTTCGGAGGGCAAGCCCTTCTGGGGCTGTCCGATCGAAACGAGTGCAGGGGAGGGTGCAACCCGAAGCTTTATGCGAAGGGTTGCTAATTCCGGGGTGTAGCGTAGCGGCTATCGCGCCACGTTTGGGACGTGGAGATCGCGGGTTCGAGTCCCGCCACCCCGACCACGCTGAAGGTGGTCGGGAGGAAGAGTTTAGTCGCCTCTGGTCCCGATTTATCGGGACCATCCAACCTTTACAGTTCCTCTTAATCTGCTAAAATAAGTTCATGCAACCTAAAACTCAAAAAATTATTGTTTTCGCCCTTGGAATAATTAGCTTTTTACTTTTGGGATGCGCCGGATATTTTTACCTAAGAAAAACGCAAGCATTTTCTAACCAAATTGCAAACCAAAAGCAGCCTCCCAAACTTTTCTCTCCACTTACAAATCAAAAGGAACCGGACCTTGAGTTAAAGTCAAAAACTCCCGGAGATTATCACATTCTTCTTCTAGGTACAGACCAGAGAACGCCAACGCAACAATATTATCGAACAGACGCCATAATGTTAGTTTCAATAATGAAAAAAGAAAAGCGTATTCTTTTAACCTCAATTCCCCGAGACTTATGGCTAAGTGGAACAAAAATAAATGCCCATTACGCCAACGATGGTTTTGACAAATTTAAACACCGCATTGGAAAGGTTATTGGTGTAGAACCGGAATACTTTGTAAGCATGGGTTTTGAGGGCTTTGTTTGGTCTGTAAATCAGCTAAGTAGCATACAAACTGAAATAGAAAGAAGCTTCAGAGACCCACAGTATCCTCCCGATCGCGCAAATGCTCCCTATCCTGTTAGCTTTGAAGCAGGTGCTCAAAACCTCAGCGCAGAAGAAGCCCTAATTTATTGCCGTTCCAGAAAAGGAACCAACGGGGAAGGGAGTGACTTTCAACGAATGCGTAGGCAGCAAAATTTACTAACAAATGTTCCCCAAGCTTTTACTGATTCAGACTTAGCAAAACTAAGTGCTGAAGCACTTTACAACCTCTTTATTGGACATTTACAAACTAATTTAGGGGTAGGGGAGATTGCAGATCTCTTGCTAGTTATAAAAAATTGGAAAAATTACCAAATCAATCAATTTGTAATTGATACCAACAACTACCTTTATGAACCACCCCGGAGCAACTACGGCGGTGCTTATGTTCTAAAACCCCACGGAGACTCGTTTGATTCTCTTCACCAAGCTCTCCTTAGCAAATTGAACTAAAACTCTGTCCTCCGCAAACTGCGCAACTTGCGAAAACTAAAGCACGGTTCTAAAATAAAGCCCACTATAAAGTTGAAAAGAACAGTTGTCTTAATAAAACCAGATGGAATCCAACGAGATCTGGTAGGAAACACAATTACCCGTTTTGAGCAAAAAGGTCTAAAATTAGTGGGAATAAAAATGCTTCGCGCCGATTCCGAACTTCTAAACGACCACTATAGACAACTCAAGGACAAACCTTTTTCGAATCACTAAAAAAATATATGGGAAAAAGCCCAATCATTGCTATGCTTTGGGAAGGTGTGAAAGAAGTAGAAATAGTAAGATCACTGTGTGGCGCTACTTCAGGAAGAGAGGCTGATGTAGGAACAATTCGAGGAGATCTTTCCATGAGCCATCAAGCAAATATTGTTCATGCATCGGATTCGAAAAAAACAGCAAAAGTAGAAACAGAAAGATTTTTTGAGAAAAGCGAAATTTTTGATTACCAAAAAGATAAATACTCCCAAATTTACGCTGAAGACGAGTGGCACCCCCAAGGATAACTTAAACAAGATCAAACTTAAAAATCAACAACTTTTCCCAATAAAAATAGAGAGTATTTAGTATTTAGTATTTAGTATTTAGTATTTAGTATTTAGTATTTAGTATTCAATATACAATTTACAATTTACAGTATGCTATACGTTATATGTTGCATGTTGCATGTTGCATGTTGCATGTTACATGTTGCACGTTGCATGCTGCGCGTTGCATGTTGCATGCTGCACGTTGCATGCTGCACGTTGCATGCTGCGCGTTGCATGTTATACGTTGCACGCCACACGCTAGAAGACTGGTACTTTACAAATACTTTACAAATA
>CAZOPS010000053.1:0-4179 GCA_964581885.1 uncultured Candidatus Saccharibacteria bacterium
AACGGAATAGTAGAAGACTCTATCGTCACGATAAGAATCGCTCCTCCAGAGTGACCGCTGTTGTTGTCAGCGGGGATCGGCTATAAATCAGCATAGATCTGTAGCGTAGCGCTGAAAGCTGGCTTGCTGTGGGCTTTGCGAAAAAACCAGGTATCAGTTAAACTAAATTTAATGAAAAAAAGCCTGCCTTTTATACTTTTCCTAGTCGTATTTTCAACTTTGGTTTATGGGCTTACCATAGCACCGGGTCTTGTTTGGGATCCGGTAGGTGTTGGTACTCTTTTGGCTTCTATTTCAAATAGTAGGTTTTTCTCTTATTCGTTTTCCCCTTTGTATTTTGTGGTTGGTCGGTTTCTCTTCTTTCTGAGTGGTAGCAAAATAGCTTCTGCTGCTAATGATTTTTCTCTTTTTTCTGCAGTTCTTACTCAGGCTATTTTTTATCTGACTCTAAAGGAGCTTACACGGAAAGATGTAGTGGCCCTTTTTGGCGCTCTTTTTCTTTCAGTGCTCCCATTTTTTTGGCAGTATGCTCTCTATACAAACTTTTATATTTTTTGGGTAGCTATAACTTGGCTTTTCCTGTTTTTTTTGTTCTTGCTTGAATCTGTTAGCAGATTAAAGTGGTGGTTGATAGCAGCTTGCGGTTTGCTTTTTGCTCTAGCTTTAACTGCATTTCCACTTTCAGTTTTTTTCAGCTTTCCACTTCTCTTAATTTTTGTTGAGAGAAGGAAAGAGATTACCCGCAACAAGGTTTTGATTTTCTTTTTGTCTTTTGCAGTACCTTTAGTGCTTGTTTTATGGACGGCCTTTCGAGCAGGCATTAATTTGGGAGCTTTTTTTGGTTCTTTAGTTCCGGTGGATCCTTTGATACAAACTACAGAGGCAAGTTTAGTATCGCTAACAAAAACAATTTTCCCTGGGTTTTATTGGGTAGTTATACCTCTAGCTGTACTGGGCTTTTTGTTTGGTGAAGAAGATTTGGGAGGTGTTTCCAAATTTTTAATTGTGTTTCTTATAACTCCGATTCTTTACTCTTTTTCTGCAAGTGCGGGTGCGTATTTACTGTTGGTATCTCTTATTATTTTTTGGGCCGCTTTGGGTTTTGGAGTTTTGTGGGACCTAGTTTGCAAGTTTTCAGACACAGAAATTGGAACAGCTATTGAAAACAGGTTCTTTGTTCTTGTTTTTCGGTTAAAGAAGGAAGCCCAGGCTTTTAAGGCGATGTCACTAGTTTTATTAGGGGGGTTGGCGTTCTTGCTTTGCTTTTATTCTTTTCCAAAGCGTTGGCGAGAACTAAGTCGGGCTAATGAGAGGGGAGCAGAAGACTATGTCCAACTTGTTGAGGGGCGAGTGGAGTGGCCATCTCTTGTCTTTTCTCCGGAAGGAAGCAGATATCTTTCTGCTCTCCGTTATTTGGAGGGAATAAGTGCTGAGAAGAGCTTAGTAGTTACTTATCCCTTTGCTGGTTTGGATGCCAATGAGGTTTCTCGGCTGCGTGCTCACCACCCAGAGTTGCGGGTTCCAGATTCTTTGGGGTTTGCGCAGACTAGTACTGCTGCAAGTTCCTGGTTGCGCAAGCTAATTGCATGGAACAAAGACGCATTTGATATTTTCTTGACTTTGGACAAACCCACGACTGGAGTGGGTAGGCGAGTGGGAGAGTGGGAGGGGTTTTCTATTGTTACTTATGAGCCTTTTTACAAACTTGAACCTTGATTTTTGTTGGTTTAGACTATTGATTTGAAGCAATTATGATTGCAAGTACCTTTTTCTCTAAGTTAAAGAATGTGGTTTTTCCCTTGGCGAGGAACAAACTACTTTTAAGTATTTCTCTTATCACTGTTGTTGTCTTGTTTGTGTATTTGAAAACTATGCCCCCAGGACTTACTTGGGAACATTATGGTTATGATGCTGGCGATTTGATTTCTTGTGTTTACACTTGGGGAATTCCTCACCCTTCGGGTACTCCCCTCTACGTGCTGTTAGGGCAGTTTTTTAGATATTTGCCCTTTTTTGGTACTCCAGCAGCAAAGTTTAATTTTATGTCTATCTTTTTTGGTTGGTTGAGCGTTATTCTTGTTTATTTATCAGTTAAAAGTTTGCTTTCAAAAGGATTTCCTGCTTTTTTGGCTGCTTTCTTTTTTGCCTTTAATCCTCTTGTCTGGGGGCAAAGTATCATTGCCGAGGTTCTTACTTTAAATTTATTTTTGGTTTCAGCTTCAACTTACTTTTTAATTAAGTGGGAACGACTAGAAAAAGAGGGGGTAAATAAGTTTTTGTACCTCGGACTGTTTTTCTTTGCTTTGGCTCTTACTAATCATACATCATCGTCCATGATGGGACCTGCTATTTTATTTTTAATTTTGGTAGTGCAGTCGGGTCATCTGACTCAACCGAAAAATTTGTTTAAGTTAGCTTTGGTCTTGGGGTTGGGTCTTCTGCCCTATCTTTATTTACCAATTCGTGCCGCAATGAAGCCCCCGCTTAACTGGGGGGATCCCTCAACTTTGTCTAACTTTATTAATCATGTTACTGGTCGAGAATATCAGGGTTTTCTCTTTGTGGCACCCTCACTATTTTTAGACAATATATTGCGGTTTTTGGATGCGGTTTGGAGAAATTTTAATCCTGTTGGCACTTTCTTAATAGTCCTTGGTTTGGTCTTTGGCCGAAAGGATAGGATTCGAGACTTTTTGATGTTTTTAATTCTCTTTCAGCTCTTGTTTGTTTTTAATTTCAATATTGTCAATATTGAAACCTATTTTTTGCCAGTATTTTTTTACTTAGCACTTTTTTTGGGAGAGGGCTGTGTGGTAGTTCGGAATGTGTTTGATCTTGCAGCTGGTTGGGTGAGGAAGAAAGACTTGCGTCCTTTTGCGCGGTTGGATAGTTTGTTTTCCCGCCGTACTTATGAAGTTAGCTTTCCCAGCCTTACTTTGTTTCTGTTGAGCTGTTTGCTTTTGGTTTTTTCTCTTTTAAATATTCCAATGCGGTGGAAAGAAGTAGATTTGAGTAATGAGCGAGAGGCTTACAATTTTGGGAGAGGCGTATTTGGAGCAGTAGAGCCGGGATCTATTATTCTTGCTGAGGGTGATAGGTATTTTTTGGGGCTTACTTATTTTAATTATGTTCTTTTTCCGGAGAAGGATGTAGCGGTTTTGCACGAGGCTTTTTTTCATAAGTTGGGTTGGATGCTTGAGCAAGCACGCCATAATCATCCTTATTTAGAATACCCTCTTGCTGAAAGTACTATGGATCAAGAGGAGGCGGAGCAAGCTTTGTTGGATTTTGTGGATATGAATATGGATAAACGTTCGATATATTTAGCAGTGGGGGGCAAACCATTAGACGAAACAAGAGTATCAAGAAACGTTTGGGGGAATCGCTTTGTGGTGCAAAGTGTGGGCCCTGTCTATAAAATAGTAGGGAGGGTAGAAGAGAGCTAGTGTGAAGAACACAGATTGAACAGATGGGTACAGATAGTACAGATGTGAAGAGGAGCTGCCGGCAGGCAGGCAGGGATAGGAAATAGGGGATATGGGATAATAAATAAGAAGAAAATATGGTCGGAACCATGAAATTACAGTCAGAACTGTGAAATTAGATTTGCAATTTAGGAATGAGAGACAAGAGATACTAAATACTAAATGCTTAATGCTAACTACTAAACACTGATAACGAGTTACGTGTTTTAATTACAGCGGAGCGAATTACGCGCCGCAGGCGCATATTTACGTAGCTTCCGAGCTGCACTTTTCGTGAGGGGTCTTACCCGAACATTTGCTAGTTGGTAGTACGTCGGTTGCCTCAGTTTATTAGCGGGAATCGGCTGTAAATCAGCGTGGATCCGTAGCGTAGCGCGGAAATAGCCTATTGTGATTTCCCGCCTCCTCGGCGGGTTGCCGAAGAGGCAACTCACTCGCGGATTTGTTCGAAATGGGAGGGGCGGAATAAATTCTTTTATTTTGATTTCTCGCTCTTGGATTCGCTCGAAAAGGGGAAAAGTGTGAAAGACCCGCTCGAAATGGAACTTAGACATTTTAGTCCGTTTCGAGGCTTTGCAAGAAACCAAAATAGCTATCTTCTTTTTACCGGTTACTAATTACTAATTGCTAGTTACTAATTTTAGGAGACATGAAATTTAAGAAAATACTCTTAATAGTAATCTTTTTTATCTTT
>CAZOPS010000054.1:0-3873 GCA_964581885.1 uncultured Candidatus Saccharibacteria bacterium
GTTGAGCTTCTTTATGAACAACTAAGTTACAAAGTAAGGGGGGCGATGATTGCTGTGCATAAGGAGCTCGGATCCGGTCATAAGGAGAAGGTATACCAGCGGGCACTCGCAAAAGAGTTTGAGAATAGGGAAATCCCGTTTGAGAGGGAAAAATCTATGTCCATTGAGTATGATGGCGAGACTGTGGGTTCGTACCGCCCGGATTTTATTGTTGATAATAAAATTATTGTTGAAGTTAAGGCGGTAAGGTTTATGCCCCAAAATTTCGAGGAGCAATTGACACATTATTTGAAGAGTACTAAATATAAGTTAGGGTTTCTTGTCAATTTTGGGCGACGACGGATGGTTATAAAACGCCGAATTTATACTAAATGAAGGGTTGTTGTGAGCATTAGTTCTGGGGGCGAGAAGTTCATAAGCAATGTTGTTTTGCACCCACTTGAAAAGAAAGTCTTTGCGACTAATTTAGGTAGTATGTTAAGTTTTAATCTGTTGATTACAAATACTTGATTTATGATTGAACCACACGGAGGAACATTAGTTGATAGAGTTTTGTCGCCAGACGAATCGGAGAAGATTCGTAGGGGGGCAGAGGATCTCTTTGTATTGGAATTGGACGATGCGCAAATTAAAGATTTAAAGAACATTGCGAGAGGTGTTTATTCTCCTCTGGAAGGATTCTTGCGCGAAGAGGATTTTAGGAGAGTGGTTTCTGAGATGAGGCTTACGAATGGTATTGTTTGGCCGATTCCCGTTGTTTTGGACATTTCGAAAGAAGTTTATCGGGATATTAAGAGGGAATCACAAATCGGTTTGGCGGACAATCAAGGAGATTTGGTTGCTCTATTGAAAGATTTCCAAGTTTATTCTTATGATAAGGATTTCTTTGCGGAAAATGTTTTTGGTACCCGGGACCGCGATCACCCCGGCGTAGAAGGTGTCTATAAGCGGGGTGAGTATCTTATCGGCGGCGACGTTTGGCTTTTCGACGAAGTAGAAGATTTGTTTTTGGAGTACAATTTTTCTCCTCGCCGAACCAGAGAAATTTTTAACCATCGGGGATGGAAAAGTGTAGTTGCCTTTCAGACCAGAAATGTGCCTCATCGCGGTCATGAATTTTTGCAAAAGAGTGCCTTGGAGATCGTGGACGGCCTGTTTGTTCACCCTGTAATCGGCCAAAAGAAGTTGGGGGATTTTAAAGATGAATACATTTTAAGTGGTTATGAAATGTTGATTGACAAGTATTTTCCCCGGAATAGAGTTGTCTTGGGTGTCTTGCCTCTGAAAATGTGCTATGCAGGGCCGCGGGAAGCTCTTTTTCACGCTCTAATCAGAAAGAACTTTGGTTGTTCCCATTTCATTGTGGGGAGAGATCATGCGGGAGTTGGGGACTATTATGATCCCTTTGGAGCCCAGAAAATCTTTGAGCAATTTAATAAGGACGAGGTGGGTGTTGAAATTTTGAAATTTGGGGAAGTGGTATTTAATAGTTCAGCTGGCAGGCACTGTTTTGTTGGTGATTGCCCGGAGGATTCTGCGGTATCTTTTAGTGGAAGTGTGGTTAGAGAATATATTGAAGAGAAAAAACAGCCTCCCTCCTATATTATGAGACCAGAGGTTTTTAAGATCCTTACCAACAGTAATAACACTTTGGTTGATGGAATGTATCATAATTCGGCCTTTAAGAATAGGACGGGTTTTGTTTTGTGGTTTACTGGTCTTTCTTCTTCAGGTAAGAGCACTATTGCTGATGCCGTTTACGATGCCTTGCGAACAAGGAAAGTGAAAGTTGAACGCCTGGATGGTGACGTGGTGCGGGAATCTTTGACTAAGGATCTTGGTTTTACAAAGGAAGATAGGGATGAGAACATTCGGAGAGTTGGATTTGTTTCCAGGTTGTTGAGTAGGAATGGTGTGGGTGTTGTTGCTTCTTTTATTTCTCCTTATGAGGAGGAGCGGGAAGGTGTGCGGATGAAAGTAGAGAATTTTGTCGAGATTTTTGTTAATACTCCGTTGGAAGTTTGCGAGGAGCGGGATAGGAAAGGCCTTTATGCCAAGGCGAGAAGGGGAGAAATTGATAATTTTACAGGAATCTCTGCTCCCTATGAAGAACCGGAGTCCCCTGATATTGAATTAAAAACTGACGAGGAAAGTGTAGAAGATTGTGTAAAAAAGGTCACGGATTACTTAGAAGAACGGGGGTTTATAGAGTAGTTGACATCGTAGTTGTCTTACGCTAGGTTGTAATTGTGGGTTTTGTTAAAAGAATCTTTCGCAAGATTACACCAGCTTTGCTTTACACTTTTCTGGTTTTAGGTATTCTCATCCTCCATACGTTTTTTTCCGATACTGTTAATGTTGATCGCCACTCTGCCTGGTTCTTGGCAATTCTTTTTATTATGCTTATTCTTCCTTCTATTAAGAAGGGCAACATTGCCTATTTCTTTTCTTTTGAAAGAGATTTGGAGCGGGCTCGAGAAGCAGTAAAAAGACTCAGTCAAAAAGACGGCGCAGAAGATGAAAATGTAAAAAACCAAGTGCAGGAAAAAATAAAAAATTCAACTGACGAAACAAACCCCTGCCTCACTAGTGGGAAAATTAGGCAACAAATTAAGAAAAGGCTATATGAAATTCAGGAGCGGTGGCTAAAAGATGAAGAAAAAATACACGACCAGCCGGCAGAAGATGTCGCCGAGCTTTTGCACGAGAAGAGTTACCTTTCCCAAGAACTTTTCAAAGCAGTGCACGAGATTCTTACAATTTGCAAGCCTCTGGATTACTACTCCGTTTTAAAGCGAGAAGATGTGCAAGAAATCATCAACACCTCCCTCCCCGTTCTAGACAAACTCCACGAACTCGCGGGGTTTTATGAAGAAAATAAGAGATAGGGGATAGTGAATAATAAATTGGAGTAATAGTAAGATGTCCAAGAAGCATATAGATCTTGAGGATTTAGAAATTTATAAAGAGGCTTTGTGTATTGGTGATTTTTGTTGGGAACTTTATGAGCCGTTAGACTGGAAAATAAAGAAGATTATGGGGGATCAGTTTATAACGGCAGTTGATTCAATTGCGGCGAATATTGCTGAAGGATACGGTAGGTTTCATTATTTAGATCGAATAAAGTTTTATTACAATGCCCGTGCTTCTCTTTTGGAAGTTTTGCTTTGGGCAGAGCTTTTAAATAGAAGGGGGTTTCTGAAAAATGAAAATTATGAGAAATTAGTTGGGGATTTAAAAGAATTAAAGAAGAGTTTAAACGCTTATATATCCTCTTTGTATAGGGCAAAAAGAAGCTACGGAGCTTCTAAATAGATACAAGGTTATTGTTTATTATTTTTTATTTCCTATTTCCTATCTCTCATTAAGTATGTTATAGTTACAGGGATGAGGAGAGTTTTTTTTGCATTAACGTTTTTACTTCTTTTTTCCCGACCTTCTTTTGCAGGAGAAATTTTGGAGGAGGCAGCAAGGCTTTCGGCTGAGTTTGAGCCGGAGCAGGTTGAACTTGCAGAACCAGCTATGCCGGGGGGAATATATAAGCTTCCTGCTGTGACTGTAAAAAACACAGGAACTACTGAGCAAGAGTTTCAGATTAGCACTACTTTTTTAGGTAGTCATAACGGAATATCTCGTGATGTTGACTGGATAGAAGCATCTCCGTGGAGAGTGACTTTAGGTCCCGGGGAGGAAGCAAAAACAGATTTGCAGTTGAAAGTTCCCGTTACAGCGCCCACTGGTGGTTATTTCTTTCGTTTGGAGTTGCGGCGCGTTGCGGAAGACGGCGAAGCACAGCCCAATCCTTTGGCTTTTACGGATGTGCGGTTTGATGTGAAGGAAGCTGGACTGCTGACTGCGGTGGGTGAGCGATTT
>CAZOPS010000055.1:0-3791 GCA_964581885.1 uncultured Candidatus Saccharibacteria bacterium
ACTGTGAAAAACTCAATGATGAGACTGCGCAAGGAAGCCTCCTTGAAACTATATGTTTAGCCTATAAGAACGAAGACCCGGCTTTGTGCCAAGGAAATAAATATTGCCTCTCCTACTTCCCCCAACCAGAATCGTTTTGCGAAAACGCTGCTTTTGAGGCACCGGATGGAAAAACATTTGATGAGGGTGATTGTTGGGGACATCAGGCAATGAGCAAGAAAGATGCTTCTCTTTGCGATAAAATTACCGACGAAGAGGTTCGCAATATTTGCTACAGCAGCCACTCGACACATATTTCTCCCAATCTTTCTCTTTGTGAAAAAATTACCGATGAGATGAAGAAAAACATGTGTTATGCCGAGTACGCTATTAACCTCTCTCAAAAGTAAGCTAAAAAAAGACTGTAAAAATTGTTTTCATTCATCGGGTTATCCAGTCCTTGGTAGCGACCAAATAGTACTGGGAACTCTGTTCGTAGGTGTTTTGTACGCTAAAAGTTTATTCAGTAATACCCAAATCTCTAACAATTGTCTCCGTAGATTGATTAGCATCCACAACAGTGTCAACAAGACCAGCTTCTCTAATACTTTCTTGGTATTCTAACATTCCAGATAGCCATCGATTCATGTTCTCATAACTCTCATTTTCCACCCGTTTTTTGTTTCTTCTTTCTAGTTCCTTAAGGCTTAAATCCAACTGGGCAATACTAAAACCTCTTTCCTTCGCTTGTTTTAGATCTTTCAGTGTAAAATAGTTGGTATTCGTAAAAAATATAATAATTTCCCGCTCCAAGACATTTTCAACTATTTGCGGTGCGAGAACTCGATCTTTGTAACTGGTATCTTCCGGATACTCTCCCTTATTTAACTGTGTAAGTTCCTCATCCATTTCCATTACCGGTGTATCCGTTACAGAACGAATGTATTTAACCAAGGTGGTCTTTCCGGAAAGTGATGGGCCGATTACAATAAGCTTCATAATCAAATTATAGCAACTAAAAGAGCAAATTGAATAAAAAAGAGAACGGGGGTTCTCATCCACACACGAAAGTAGATGGGTTCCCCCGCTCAAAGTCGAACAGATCTAATTGAGACAAGCGAAAATTACGATGCGGCAGCCCCCACAACAAGAGAACCACTTTTACTGTCAGCATCAGTACACCAAACATCGAGAAAAAGATTAGTATCTGGTATGAGTTGCCCTGGACGAACAGCAACTCCCAAATCAATCAATCTTGCAAGGGGTAGCAACAGCCAATTGAGCAGAGGTTTGTGCGAACGAACTACAATCTCCACCCAAGCATCGTCCGTGTCCCATATTATAAACCTCAGAAACAGTTGGTATCCTTTAACTCTTACCCACTTACCTTTCAAAAGCGGATAAACCTTGGCACCGGGCTTTGCCCTCTCCCGCAAATACTCGGGCAAGTTTTCAAGCGAGAACTCCCCCTTAGCCTTCTTAGCCCTTCTTTCCTTAGTACGCTCGTCAACTATCTTCCTTCCTCCTTTAGTCTCACCGGACTTTCCCGCAAAATCCAAACGATAAGCTAGCAGTTCTCCGAAGCTTCTCCCACAGTTAGGACAAATTTCCTCCGGAAGCAACGACTCTTCCCCACAAAAACACGGTAGTATCATCAATCCCCTCCTGTTCAGTCACATAGAACTGACAAAGAATCAAATCCCCTTTTATTGTAATTGAAAATATAACAAATTTTGGGATAATTTACAACTTTATAGGACGGTGGTTATGTTTTGTGTCTGTTTCTAAAAGCTGCACCTGAACCAGTCTTTAGATATTCTTCAAATGCTTCTGCTTTTTCTCTTGATTTGAATGCAATATAGGAAATTAACTCACAGGACAGAAACTTCTTGGTGGGCCGGTTCTCGGCATAGGTAACGTGACTGTCACCCGAACCGTCCACAGTTAACGTAGCATTCTTGGCTTTGCCACCGAAGGACACTTCCTTTTCTATTGCCGCATTTTGAATTTGCCAAGGTTCAACTAGTTTGTTAGATTAAGATCATGGATAAGGATCCAAACTCCCAATCAATCAGACCAACAGTCAAGTATGTGCTTCTTATAGCAATCTCCCTCATCATTATCGGCTTCTTTCTGCCCGGTTTTGGAAGAGAGCCGGTTCCCTTAGAAACTGTTCTCCTTGTCCTTTCCAAATATTCCGTTGGCATATTCCACTTGGTCACTGTGCTAGCATTAATCTTATCTTTACTTGTGAACTTTAAAAAGGGGACATATTGGGTTGCTTTAGTTGCTACTCTTTTTAGCTTTTTTGCACAACTAATATATTCAGTCGAGTGTGGGCTTTTTATGCAAATTGCTTCGGGAAGAGCGTATGGCGTATTAGTTTTGTCAATTGGACAAGTTCTTGCTTTAGCAGGACTAGCCCTGTACAAAGTCCAAGCCTTTCTTAACTCTAAGTTTTAATTAGAACTTACTCTAATATCTATACATTTATTACTTACACAACGGATATCATTGAATTCGGTCCCTAGCTTCTTTAACTTATTTTGCCTTTTATAGTCAAATAAGATTTTTGAACTACTATACACCTATATTCTTTCCGGAAAGAAAAAAGTCATTTCCCAGACCAACTAATTTTTACACTCACATTTCCATTCTAATCTAGTTAATTAATGGTGCTAACTTGTTAATAATATTTAGACCACTGCAGCTTATAAATTAATTGTTATCACTATAACTCTTGGTGTGTGGTCTCCAACCAGCTTTGTGAGCTTCCACTCTTCTATCTAGATTATTAGTTATACCAATATAGAAAAAGGCGTTATCACAAAGAAGTAGATAGAGGTAATACGTAAAATCCTGAGCGATTCGGCTGAGCTCATCGTCGAAGCCTTGTCGAAGGATAGCTCCGTGTGGTGAACGGCGTTCGGAAGTGTTTGGTGGAAAATCAAATCAGGTAGGGGGTATGGTGTGAGCAGTATTCGGAGGTGTCCAAAAAAAATCACGGATACCACTACTGCAGATCTGAGGGGTATTCAGGAAAATATCCCTTTCCGAGAATGAATACACCTTCTTTTTTCAACACAGAATCCTTATCAAAATCCAAATCTATAACTCTTGGTCTAGATAAAATCCCAATCAACAACTTAAACTGAGAACTGTTCGGGTCCACAGGAAACGTCACATAAGCCATACCTGTTTCCTGCGGATAGAGCGCAGGGTTGTCGCTAGAAAGAGGCGCTTCATCGGATTTACCTTCCCTTAACCGCAAATAATCATGTACAATAATCTTCCTTCTTTCTCCATCCGTTCTCCGATCACGCACACTTATTTCAGCAATCAAGAAACTCTTGTCTAGAATTCTCTCATTATTTCTAAAGTTTCCTAAATTAGCTATGTCCGGTGTGAAATACATCTTCTCTAAGGAATACGCAACTTCATCATCTTGCCAAAGCGCCGTTACATCTTCCAAAACCTGTATCTCAACCGGATCAGGGTGAATCCCCCTTGAAATAAGCTCATCTCTCTCCGTAACTTCCTGAACTTGTTTGCCGCCCTTAAAATTGCGAATTAAAAAGAACCCCAATCCACAAAGAGCTGCCAAGCTTAAAATAATAATGAGCCTATTATCGGCATTTAGAGCTTTCATTAATCTATAATCCATACTACACAAAAACAACTACCTTGACAAGAATATGAAGCAACAATACTCCTAAGCTTGCTCTGCCAGTTGGCGGACTAACCAAGTAATTATAGCGGCTCGCGCACTGGCACGCTTTTCGAACTGGTATATTAAAAGAAATTGATGATAT
>CAZOPS010000056.1:0-3748 GCA_964581885.1 uncultured Candidatus Saccharibacteria bacterium
ACGGACTGAAAACAGTACAGGAATATTAACCTGTTGTCCATCACCTACGCCTTTCGGCCTCAGCTTAGGACCGACTAACCCTCCGCTGATTTGCATTGCGGAGGAAACCTTGGGCTTTCGGCGTCCCGGAATCTAACCGGGATTATCGCTACTCATACCGGCAGTCTCACTTCCATACGCTCCAGCCAAATTTACATTTGACCTTCACAGCAGAATGGAACGCTCCCCTACCCCTGGTATAGCGAATTCATGCCAATTTAAAAATAGCAAATTAATGCAAATAAAAGGAAGGAAATCTCTTATTTGCAAAAATTCGCAAAAATTAGCGTAAATTCGCTATACCAGGCCGCGGTTTCGGTATCGGGCTTGAGCCCCGAGAAATTTTCGGCGCAAAGCTACATAACCCCCGACAAGTCGGGGGATAGACTAGTGAGCTTTTACGCACTCTTTAAAGGATGGCTGCTTCTAGGCCAACCTCCTAGCTGTCTAAGTAACTTCACTACCTTTACCACTTAGCCCGAATTTAGGGACCTTAACCGTCGGTCTGGGCTGTTTCCCTCTTGACCATGGAACTTATCTTCCATAGCCTGACTACCTGCTAAAAAGAGTGATATTCGGAGTTTGGTTGGGGTTGGTCCCTTTCGGTCCCAAGCCCCATCCAGTAGCTCTACCCTCACTCACTAAGCAGGCGCTATGCTCAAACATATTTCGGGGAGAGCCAGCTATAACCAGGTTCGATTGGCATTTTACCGCTAGCCACAGGTCATCCAACAGTTTTGCAATACTGACTGGTTCGGGCCTCCTTCCGATTCTCATCGGAACTCACCCTGCCCATGGCTAGATCACCTGGTTTCGGGTCTCCTCACTGATACTAAGGCCCCTTTAAGACCTGCCCCCGTAAAACGGGGGACTTGGTTTCCCTACGCCTACGCACCTTAAGTGCTTAAGCTTGCATCAGCCAGGAACTCGCCGGTTCATTCTTCAATAGGCACTACATCACCCCGCCCGCAGGGCGGGCCTACAGATTAACGCCGATTAGTAGCCGATTCACACTGATATTATAATATCAGCGGAAATCAGCCATGATCAGCAAAAATCGGTAAGCCTGTCCTACGGACAAGGCTCTGTAAGCTTGTGAGTGTGTGGTTTCAGGTTCTGTTTCACTCCCCTTCCGGGGTGCTTTTCACCTTTCCCTCACGGTACTAGTTCACTATCGGTCACTTGGAGTATTTAGCCTTGGGAGGTGATCCTCCCAGCTTCCCACAAGGTTTCACGTGACTCGTGGTACTCAGGAATCACGTAAAGTCCCGACAAGTCGGGACCACGTGATAAACCAGCTTGGAAGTTTGGTTTTTTTCAGATACAAGACTATTACTTTCTCTGGTAGCCCTTTCCAGTAGCTTTCTCCTAAAAACCAAAATGTTTGCTTCCGTTATTGCTGGCCCTACAACCCCCCGCCCACAGGGCGGGGTTTAGGCTGTTCCCCTTTCGCTCGCCGCTAGTTGGGGAATACTTAACTTAGTTTCTTTTCCTACGGCTACTAAGATGCTTCCCTTCGCCGGGTAACCACCCCCGCTCCGCCAGCTGGCGGAATCGGAGGTCCTCGTGCTTTCACACGAGTGGGTTGCCCCATTCGGACATCCCCGGGTAATAACGCTTGTTTGCAGCTCCCCGAAGCTTATCGCAGCATACCACGTCCTTCATCGGCTCCAAGTGCCTAGGCATCCGCCACACACCCGTATTTAGATTGAGTATCCTATACGGATTTTACAATTTGTTTCCTGCTATTTAGTTTTCAAAGTGCGTTCAAAATGTCCTTCGACTATGCTCAGGACGCTTTTTGGTGCAGTGCACCACGTGGGGGTGAACCACATTGGTTTCACCCTTTCAGGTGCACTGCATGTCCCACGTAAGGTCATGGCGGCGCCACGCTAAGGTGGCTTGCCATGAACCCAACGTGGTTCATGGTGGAGCTGGTGGGATTCGAACCCACGACCTTCACATTGCAAATGTGGTGCGCTAGCCAACTGCGCCACAGCCCCTTAATGAAACACCAAATCAAACCCGATTTGGGCTGCTGAATTAACCCTGAGCGAGGGCACGCTCGGCGTGCCGAGTCGAAGGGTCATATTAATATTAAATTTTGTCTCCGGAAAATAATCTACCTAAAGAAAGCAAACCTAAAAAGACCTAGTAAGGTGGAGTGAGATTTGAAATTTGTTTCATTCTAGATTTCATAGGTTAGTTTTTCCGGTGGGCACGCTCAGCGTGCCTAAACCGCGCTGAGCGCGGTGGTGGGCTGTCCAGGACTCGAACCTGGGACCTCTTCCTTATCAGAGAAGCGCTCTAAGCCACCTGAGCTAACAGCCCTCAATGAGATCCAAAATTCACCTTCGAATTTTGCTGACCGAATTGAGCCCGGCACCCTACGTGGTGCGGGACTCCCTAAAAACCACGTTACGCGTGGATAGCCAAAATAGTTTCAAAGTCCGCTGAGAAACCACAAAACAATCATCCTATTGTGATTTCTCCCCCCGCTGAGCGGGGCTCGAAAAGGGAAACCCTGTATCCACACCAATCCGCGAGAATCCTGTTTTTCAAATCCGCGAAAATCTCTGCCTTAACAACCAAAAAGTGGAAAGAGCTGTTGTATCCTTCCAACCAAGCTGCTGCTAAAATAGCAGCAATCATAAACTGGAAGGCCAGTGCTAGATTTCAAAGCTTATCTAGCAAACTTGACCGCTTTGCTCGTGAGAAGCAAAGCTTCTAACTCCTACCGCAGACTTATCGGCGGTCATCCGTTATAAATCCGCTTGCCACGTATCCCGACGAGTCGGGATTTTAAGTGGCGTAAATTTGGTAGGAGTTTTATTAAACTCCCTAGAAAGGAGGTGATCCAGCCGCAGATTCCCCTACGGCTACCTTGTTCATGTTGTTCCACGTGTCGCCACATGGCATGGACTATATCTTCTCCCTAAGATGTATCCACTTACCCGGATGGAAGCTTCCTATTTTTCGAGCAAAATCACGGTGTGACTTTGTCGAAATATAAAATCTCCAATAGTCCGGATCGACTTTCTTACTAGGATTGTGAATTACACCACAAGAAATCTCAACACTTAAAAGATAATCTCTTAAGCGCTTAATTTCCGAAAGATTCTTCTGCGCAAAGTAAAGATAGAACCTAACATCAGAACTTTTAGCGATGCCGCCATCGGCATCAAAAAAGCCCCTGGTATAATCGACCTTTTCTTGTTCGGTCCTTATTATGCATGAGCCCAAAAGAGATTTCGAAAACTCCAGCACAAAAACATCACGAGTTTTCCCTTCCTTGTAAATCCAAGCACCAACTTCAAACCCGGTTCTGATTCCCTTGGCCACTAACTGTAAAAACAGTTTCGATTTTTGTGCAATCCTAAAGGTTCCTTCTCTTTCCGTAGCATCATGCAAGAGTCCTAGTAAATAAGCCTTTGTAATAAACACATCCTTAGGGGCTCGGCGTGTAGTCTCTGAGGGGTCATTCCGATAAATCGGAAGACTTCCCTGCTGATTGTCCGTTTTGTATTTACTATTCGTAAAAACAACCACTAAACACATTTTCACTTAACTACACGAGGTAATCAAGTAGTGTTAGATTCAAACGGAGTTTCCAGCATACAGCCGAGTTTGATTTCGGGAATTACTCCCCGAAAGTCGCAACTTGTTTACGACTTATTGTTAATCGCTGAGCCTGCCTTCTTCCGACAAG
>CAZOPS010000057.1:0-3173 GCA_964581885.1 uncultured Candidatus Saccharibacteria bacterium
AGATTCTCGCCTTTTCGGCGAGTCGCCGGAGAGGCGACTATCGCTTGCTCCAGAATGACGGGAAATCATGTTTTCTTTAGGATGACGACGGTGCAGCTCTTTAGCGCTCTCTTGAGCGCGTTCAATTTCCCATTGAGACGGTGTTGCCGACGTGTAAATGGTTTGCCGAACTTTTTTTTGAAATTCGTTAAATTTTAAAGGCCTGTTATCTAGAGCTGATGGCAAACGAAACCCGTGTTCAACTAGAGTTTTTTTTCTGGCTTGGTCGCCGTTGTACATGCCGCGGATCTGGGGAACAGTCATATGTGATTCGTCAATAATACACAACCAATCGTTCACATTCTTCGAAGTAGCAGACTTTAGTCTGCGCTCCTTTTTTTGTAGTTGCGAAGCTTGCTCCGCTTTTTCCTTCTGGCGCGAACTAAAGTTCGCTACTCTATGGGTAGTGCTTCCAAAATAATCCAACAACGTATAAGGAGCTTCACCCGGTTCTCTACCCGAAAGATAGCGAGAATAGTTTTCAATTCCAGGACAAAACCCAAGCTCTTCCATAAGTTCTAGATCATAGTTTGTTCTTTGCCTTAGCCTTTGCGCTTCAAGATCTTTTCCCTCATTTTTTAGTCTTTTAACTTGTTTCTCAAGCTCAATTTGTATAAGTTCTATTGACCTCTCAAGTCTTTTTTCCGGTGTTATGAAGTGTTCAGCAGGATAAAGCTCAACTTGACTTACATTTTCTAATGTTTTGCTTGTTTCCGGTTCAATCCATTTTATTTCTGAAAGTTTTTGTTCTAGAAACCCCAAACGTAAAACGTGCTCTCCGTAAGGTGGATAAACTTCAATTGTATCGCCACGAACCCGAAAACAACCGCGCTTAAAGTCCCAATCATTTCGTTTATAAAGCAGCTTTACCAGACCTTTGATGGTTTCTTCTCTGGTAGTTTCCTTTACCTTAAATTCAAAGTTTTGTTCTGCATAGTCCTGCGGCCTACCCAAACCATAAATGCAGGAAACAGAAGCTACTACAATAACGTCTTTCCGTGACATTAAGGCCTGTGTTGCTGTATGTCGCAGTTTTTCAATTTCTTTGTTAATCTCCGCTTCCTTTTCAATGTAAAGATCTCTTTGTGGTACATAAGCTTCTGGCTGATAATAGTCATAATAAGAAACAAAATAATTTACTGAATTCTCTGGAAAGAACTCTCGAAATTCCTGGTAAAGCTGTGCAGCAAGAGTTTTGTTGTGGGAGATTATTAGAGTGGGTTTTTGAACTTTTTCAATTACATTAGCCATGCTAAATGTTTTTCCCGAACCAGTCACTCCGAGTAAAACTTGATGCTCCATACCAACCTCTACCCCAGCACTTAATTTTTTAATAGCTTGGGGTTGATCTCCTGTTGGCGTGTATTCTGCTTTAAGTTTAAATCTTTGCTGGTTCATTGGTAAGGAATTTAAACTTTGGGTTTACAATAGTATGAACCAATCCTGAGCATGTATGCAGTGAGCTTGTCGAACCTGTCGAAGGATAGGTGCAAAATCAGATTGTAATTTAAATTTTCAAACAGCTATCAATCTGTAATTTTATCATTTCCCCAATAAAAATTCATTACCCATATTTTGTTTTCAGATTCTTTTGCATACCATTAATTTAGTGTATTGGTATAAAGACATAATTTGTTGTAATAAAGGCTTGATCTAAAGCTAAGCTTTAGATGCTCGCTTGGTTATAGGGAACAATTAAAGGGGATAATTAAGTTGCGGTCCTTCATATTGTAGGAAGGGCGATTTTTAAGGCTGGGCCTTGAAAATTGGCTTTTTTACAGTGAGTTAACTCACTTTCCCTTTTCGAACGAAAGCATTTCCGAATGCTGGAATGAGAAATCACAATTGAGGTTTTATCTGTTTTGGTTTCCCCCCCGGTAGACCGGGATCGAAACTAATTCAACTGGCCAAATTCTTGGAAGAATTTGGAGTCTCATTGAGCAAAGAAAAAACCGCGGAGGGACTGTACACAGGGAACCTGTGCAGGGAGTCCGCTTCCGCGGTTTGGTTGTTGGTTAGAAAAGCAAGCTAGGCGTAGCGCCTACTTTTCCCGGGATTTGAATCCCCCTCGACAAGAGTTGACCAAAATCTTGCTCCAACCTCCACGCTGAGCGTGGACGAGTGTTCCGGTTTTGCGCTTTATAAGGCGCCCCCTCTCCCCTGCTCTTTTGTTTAACAGGGCTTTAGCCCATCTACCGGAACTTTGGAGAGGTGAAAGTTGATTCAAAGCGGCATATTGCCTCCTTTGTACATATAACGATGAAAAACGTCTACGACACCGCGTCGTTGTCCAGTCTCAGTTCCTCGGGCAACTGTTCGTAGTGAAACCAACGGTCGCGGCCATCGTCACACTCGATGAGTGCACTCTGCCCCGGCCCTTCAGCTGGACATATGACCTTGACTGGTCGCCAGCCAACAACACGGCGTTCGATGCGGCTACCGCCGACCATTTTTCTGGCGGCAGCTGAATCACTTGCGCTTGTCCTGACACACATAAGTTCCTCCTCCCTCTTACGAGGGGAATGGCGCTTGCGCGCCTACACCCCATTGCTAGGGGAAATTACACCCCGCATCTGCGGGGGAAGTCACGGTCTTTGATCCGGTTGAGAGCGTATGTCATTGCCCGCTCGTACGCAATCACAAGGGCCTTCTGGAAAGTACCTTTTTGCGTTTGATTCCGGATCAGTGCCTGGCGACGGCCATGCTGCTTCACAACTTCTTCTGCATCTCTTTGTGAAGCAGCGTCTACAAGCCACAATGGAACATACACCGGGAAGAGGCTTGTGTCCTCACCAGAAGTAATGAATACGAAGCCTATCCCGAGGGCCAACGCATCCATGGCGTCCTCGGGAGAAAACGCCAACTCTCCGATGTAACGCCTGAACGAAGGTGTTTCCGTTTCCGGGATAACTATTTCGAATCCCAGGAAGTCAGAGAGTCCGAGGATAAGACCCCTCACGGAGTCATTGTCCAAGCCTCGCTTGGTGACAACACGATGTGCCACTCTTCCGAGGTACAGTGAGATTGCAGCAGGAAGTCCTACTTCAAGCATGGTAAATCTCCTCATTTCTAAGGGAATATACACTCCACATTACTGTGGAGGAGAACGCCTGCTGGAGAGCCGGCGAGGCGGT
>CAZOPS010000058.1:0-3102 GCA_964581885.1 uncultured Candidatus Saccharibacteria bacterium
CTCTTCCTATCAAACTTGGCTTTCTCCTAATTTTAAAGACAACCAAAGACCAGAACTAAATTATGTTGAAATTGTAAATCTTAGAAATCAAGTAGAAGGAATCGAGGGTTATAAAAAATTTGTCGAGGCACAGCTAAACAGAAACCCAAAACTAGGAATAGAACATCTAGTTATAGAATAAACCCTCACAGACCTGTGAGGTCTATTAAGGCTGTTTACAAAGGGTTTTGCAGGAGCAACTCCCAAGGGTCTGTAATCTTACTCTAGTAATAGGGTTGACAGACCTCAGAGGTCTAAAAAAGGTCTAAAAAGAAAGGAGGGGGGGATTTTGGCCAAAATATAGGATACTATATACGTAGCAGGGAAAAGATAAAACAGATAGAACAAAGAATAGAAGGAGAGTAGAAAATGGCACTCAAAATTGTAACAGATTCTGCGTCAGACTTGCGCCCAGACTTTGCAAAGGATCTGGGAATTCAAATTGTTCCTCTGACCGTAGTTATCGGTAACCAGACATGGCCAGAAACAGAACTGTCAATCAATGAGTACTGGAACCTGGTAGATGAAGCTACCCATCAGGATCCACCTACATACCCGCAAACCTCTCAGCCAACAAGGCACAGCTTTGAGCAAGTTTTTGAAAAGCTCACGGAAGCTGGACACGAGGTATTGTGCATTACTTTAACTAGCAAACACAGCGGAACTTACGAAACTGCTAGCGCCGTGGTGCAAGAGTTTAGAAACAGAGTAGCAGTGTTTGATTCGCAGTTTCTTAGCTGGGGAGAGGGGTTCATAGCAATGGAAGCTGCCAAAGCCGCCAAAGAAGGGCAGCCTTTAGAACAAGTACTCCACATGCTAGAGGATATGCGCCAACGCACGCACGCAGTTGTTGTGCTAAATACACTTGAATTCCTAAAGAAGGTTGGGCGCGCCGACCGAGTAATCGGGGCCTTAGAAAGTTTAACAAGCTTCCTTAACCTCAAGATAATTGTTAACTTTATTAATGGAAATATAAAACCCTTGGGTACAGGAAGAACATACAAAAAAGCTTTGGCAAACATAATTTCGAGGGCAGCGGATCTCAGCCCGCTAGAAAAACTGGCTGTGGCTCATACACGGGAACCGGAAAAAGCACAAGAAGTTGCCACAAGGCTAAGAGAACTAACAGGGTTTACTGGTAAAATCCCGGTCCAAGAAACAGGTGTCGTTCTTGCTTCACACGCAGGTCCAAACGCAATCGCAATAATTGCGATAAGCGAAAACTAAGCTCACCAGACCTAAGGCCCAGATTGGGAACCAATCTGGGCTCCATCTTTTCCTAGACCCCTCTTCTAGACCTCTCTCTCATACCTTTTTTATACCTCTGAGGTCTGTGAAGGTTGTTTTCACAGGGTTTTTGTAAAGATGTAGAATGTTCGGGTGGAAAAGGCTCTGGGGATGGGGCTCATAGACCTCAGAGGTCTAATTGGGTTGTTTGGGTGGCGAGGATGAGGAGGCGGCGGAGGGTGGTGGCGGGGGGCCAGCAAGTCATGAGAGTTGCGGTTTTTTTACCACCAAGGTTTCCTAGGTATTCCACTGCATCTGCAGCTACAATTTTCTTCTCTGTTACTTTGTATTCAAAAACCTCTCCTTGGTAAATCAAATAAAACCTATCCCCTTCTTCCAACTTATGCAACAAATAAAAAACAGAATTAAAGCGTCTTGCTTCGTAAAAATTTACAGAAGAGTGAGAAAAAAGAAAAACATTGCCGAATTGACCGGGGAGCTTTGTCCCCTCGGCATGGGCAACTCCTTTGGTTAAAGCCTTTTGGTATTCTCCCGGGTCACGGTAATCAACACCCTTTATTACACTTGCGTTTGCGTTAATTTTGGGAATGATAATCCCAAATTCCTTATCCACTGGTTCGATTCGTTTCTTATCTTCCTTTGCGTCCGCGTCAGTAATTTTAGAGCTCCCCTCGACAACTACCTCAACATCCCCACCCGAAGAACCTCGAAAGAGGTATTTTGCTTCTTGAATTAGAACAGGGTAGAAGAAAATAAGAGCAAGGACCAGGGAAGTTGTGATCAGGGTGAAACCTACTTTAATAAAGATTAAAGGATCTGATAACTTGAGACTCATTAGCTTTCTCGCAGTACTCCAGCAATTTCTGACAAGAGGTAGATTCCTGCCTTTCCCCACCTCATCGGTGGACGGGCGGCAGGTCGCCCCGCTCAGCGTGGTCACCGGAGAGGTGACTATCACAGCGTCTCCCGATAAAATCGGGATCCTCGTTCCAGAATGACTTCCTATTGTGGTTTATCCTCTCCCGACCAGTCGGGAACAGGCTTTTCCTTGGATGGCAACATCACACAGCCCTCTACTTTTTCAGAAGGCTTCTTTTTATATAAACTACTGCTCCCGCCAACACCACTAAAATAATCCATCCACCGCGAGTCAAAAAATTAACAAACGGCGATCTGGCAGCTGCTTCTTCCTGTTCCTCCTCTACTTCCAAACCTGCAACTTCTCCTGCCTCTTCCTCTTCTTCCCCCTCCGCAACCTCGCCTTCTACCACACCTTCTTCCTCCAACGGGCGGGCTTCACCCTCATCCTCCGCTGGAAGAACTTGCGCTTCTCCTGGCTCCACTTCTTCCGCTTCCGCCTCTTCTTCTACAGTAACTGTTATTTCTTTTTCAATCGTCTCGGTTACTACATCTGACCTATTACCCGCCTCATCATACGCAATCACAGCATAATAATAAGTTTTATCGCAATCGGGCCTAGTAGCAGAAAACTCTACTGTTTTGCCCGGATCCACTTCGATATTCCTAATTTCCGTCTCCGAATTTGCTTCAAACTCCGTATCTTTGGATCTATAAACTCTTATCCTGCTCGTTTCGCCGTCATCCGCTACCTCTATCTCAATCAGATCCTTGCACCCTTCACTTTCTTTCTCTATATATTTGGGCTCATCGGGATCGTTTGGATCATATTCCAGCAAAACCTCTTCGCTTTCCACCGGATCAGATCCTTCTGCACTCGCTTCAACATAGAATTTGTAAGTCCCCGCAGTACTCAAGACACCGGACCCAACCTGGCAGTACCCAGAATCGCCCCCC
>CAZOPS010000059.1:0-2968 GCA_964581885.1 uncultured Candidatus Saccharibacteria bacterium
ACATAGAAGCACAGAAGTATAGAAACATTAGAAAGATAATAAATACTAAATACTAGTTGCTAATTGATGCAAATTTAACAATAGCAAATTATTGCGAATTGGGATAGCAAATCCATGCGAATTTAACAATAGCAAATTATTGCGAATAAGAAATGAAGGAGTCATTCTGGAGGGAGGAATCCCGAGCTAAACTCGGGATGACGATCGATAGTCGCCTCTCCGGCGACTCGCCGAAAAGGCGAGAATCTCAGCCCGAAGGCACGCTCAGCGGGCCGAAGGACCGTTGACGGGAACGGAATAGTAGGAGACTCTATCAGGGTTGGCAGACCAACCCTTCCAGAGTGACGGCTGTTTGTAAGCTGAAAGCGTAACGCGGAATGCGGATGGCGGAATCGCTAGTTACTAACTACCAATTAAAAGACACAATAAGACATCTCATAAAAATTACGTAGAGAAGCGACGATCGGTAGAGAGCGGCATGTGGGGGTCCGGACGCTGATAGCTTATGGCTGACAGCTAAGCTGCCAGGGGTTGTTTGTTGAGTTGTATTGTGGTAGCATATTGCTTGTTATGGCAGCTGTTTGTGAACTTTGTGGAAAAGGATCTCTTCACGGCAACCAGGTTTCGAGAACAGGAACCCGTGGTTGGGTAAAGAGGAGATCAAAGAGGAAATTTAAGCCAAACTTGAGGAAGGTAAGAGTTGAAGTGGATGGGGAAGTAAAACGAATGAGAATCTGCACTAAGTGCCTCAAGTCCCGTAAGGTTGAGTGGGAGGAAAAGAATTAGGCTGAAGACAGCCTGAAATTGGAATTTGAATTCGAAATTCGCTCGAAGACTCGCTGAAATTAATTTCATGCTTCTTAGCATAATTTCTCCTAATTTCAATTCCGATTAATTTCATAGTATTTATAGAATTAGAAACTTTTAAATCCTCTGTATTTATATTATCCCCCCGTGATAAACTGAAATTGATATGTTTGATTTTCTAACAGCTCCTTTTTCTGAGGATATCGGTATTGATTTGGGTACGGCAAATGTACTGGTTTATTTAAGAGGAAAAGGAGTTTTGGTGCGGGAGCCGAGTGTGGTTGCTATTCATGATAAGACAGGAGCAGTTTTGGCAGTCGGGGAGAATGCGAAGAGGATGGTTGGTAAAACCCCCCAAAATATATCTGCTGTGCGCCCGCTTAGGGAGGGTGTTATTTCGGATTTTGATGTGGCGGAGAAGATGCTCCGACTTTTTATAAAACGAGTTTACGACACCCCATCTAAGTTGCCTCGGATATTCCGTCCACGTGTGGTAGTGGGTATTCCTTCGGGTATTACTGAAGTGGAGAGAAAAGCCGTTCGTGATGCGGCTTTGCAGTCTGGCGCTAGAAAGGTTTTTTTGGTTGAGGAACCAATGGCTGCTGCTATTGGTGCTAGTTTGCCAATTAGGGATCCGGAGGGGTCTTTAATTGTAGATGTTGGTGGAGGTACAACTGAGATTGCCATTATTTCTTTGGGAGGTGTGGTGGTGGGTAGGAGTTTGAGGATAGGGGGAGATAAACTTACTGATGCAATAAGGGAATATGTTAGGGCTAAGTACCAGCTTTTATTGGGAGAGCAGACAGCAGAGCGATTAAAAATTGAGGTTGGGGGGGCTGTACCCGTGGAGGATTTAGAAGCGGAAGAGCCGCTGGTTGCAAATATGCGGGGTCGGCATCTAAAGACGGGACTGCCTACTCAGCTGGAGTTTTCGACTCAAGATGCTTTGGAAGCTTTGGAGTCCTCGCTAGCTACTATTTGCAATGCTATCAAGGATTTGGTGGAGGCGACACCACCCGAGTTGCTCTCCGATGTTTTAGAGGATGGTATTACTTTGGTCGGTGGCGGTTCTTTGTTACGTGGTTTTGATCTCTACCTTTCTCGAGAAGTGGGGGTACCTGTTCGCACTGTTAAAGACCCAATGGGCTGTGTAGTTAAGGGTTGTGGAAAGCTTTTGGAAGATCACGACCTGTTGGAAATAGTTCATGTAAAGGACTAGTTTTTAAATTTTATGCAAAGTAAAAACAGTACGCTTTTGGCTCTTAAATTGCTGGCAGCTAGCCTTGTTATTGCTGGTTTTGCTCACACATTGTGGGGCCAGAAAATTAATGCTTTAGCAACATCGTTTTTCTCTCCCTTTTATAAGGGAATAACTGTGGCTACGAATTCTGTGAAGGAGCAAATTGCTTTTTTTGGATCTTTGCGGGATATGGCTACCCGGAACAAAGAATTACAAAGAAATGTTTGGCAGCTGGAGTCTAGGGTGATGGAATTGGAAAGGGTGAAAGAGGAGAATGAAAGATTGCGGAAACAATTGGCCCTTTCTATAAAGGGAGAAACTAATCTTTTGTCAACCGAGATCATTGGTTGGGAACCGGCTGGCAGTGAAAACTATTTCTTGATAAACAAAGGAGCTGGTAGTAACGTGGAGAAAAACATGCCCGTTGTTTACGAGAATTATTTAGTAGGTCGAGTTGCTTCCGTGGGCAACAATATTGCTAGAGTAAAAGCTGTAACTGACTCTACGATGTGGGTTTTCGCTGTGGATAGAGACTCCGAAACCAGGACAAAAGGTGTGGTTAGTGGTTATATGATGGATAAGCTTATTATGCGTAAAATTTTCGAGGGCGAAAAGATAGAGGTGGGGGATGTCATTGTTACTTCTGGTGAAGCTGGAACATTTCCTTCTGGATTGGTTTTGGGAAAGGTGGTTCAGGTGCAAGAGAAGGGCGTGCTGAAAGAAGCTGTTTTGGATTTACCTATTGATTTACGGAGTTTGAGTGAGGTTTTTGTGTATAGGTAAAGAAGAAACTGGAGACTGGGTAGCGAATTGGCATAGCAAATTATTGCGAATTGATATAGCAAATTAATGCTAATTTAATACTGCTAATTAATGCGAATTGGTATGGCAAATCCATGCGAATTTAACAATAGCAAATTA
>CAZOPS010000060.1:0-2953 GCA_964581885.1 uncultured Candidatus Saccharibacteria bacterium
TTAGAAGGGGAGGTCTTCCGGTGCTGAGGTTTCCGGTTGACTGTCTATGTTTCGGCTACAGGTTTTTCTAAACAGGCAGAAATCACACCGGTTGGTAGGGTGGGGTTCAAATTCCCGTGTGGTTACTATGTTTTCAATTTTTTCCAGAATCTCTTTTTCTATGGATTTTTGGCTGTGCTTTGTCATATCTACTTCCCGTTTCCTTTCAAATTTCAGGTAGTAAAAGCTTGCTTTGGTAACCGGCTGGTTAAAGTTCTTAGCAGCTAAGAGTTTGTAAAAGCGGAGTTGAAAATTACTGTTCTCTTCTGATTTACCTGTTTTAAAATCAATTATGTGTAGGCCAGATTCTTCTTTAACGACCAGGTCAAATTTTCCGCTGATATCGTAATCTTTGTTCAGTGGAACAATGAGATTTTTGTAATCCTCTATTGATCGTGCGAAGCTGGGAGTCGGCAAATAGTGTATATTCCAGTCGGCTTGCCGCATATTGTAAAAATTTTTAAGCATTTTTTGTGTTTCTCTGTAGGCAGCTCTCTCCTGTTCCTTGGTTTTAAAACCACCCACCTTTCCCAGTGGCAGTGTATCTATTTCTGGGGCGATGTCAAAATTACGCCAAGTTTGTTCCAAGCCTTTTATTAACGATTCCTTATTTTGTTGTGCAGGTGGAAGATGATAAAAGAGTGTAATTGCGTTATGTACAGCGCTACCCATGGTTTGGAACGTCCAGATGTTTTCTGGTTGTTTCATAAGGTTGTATTTTTCCCTGCTAAAGTACGGATCTAAGTAATAGTAGTGATACTGCCGCGGGCAGGTTTCGAACATTGCGAGTTTGTAGGGGGAATAGATTTTGGAATAATCGATTTTACGTTCCACTATGTGGGTATTTTACCATGCATTTGCTGTATTCCCGTGGTTTACAAGTTTAAACTGTATAACTTTAATACTTAAAAGTTTTTAATGGCTGGCTGGGGCACTCTAATACTTCAAAGTATTGTAGTGAGGGTTTAGGGTGTGACTTCTGAAATTTGAACACCGTCGCCGATAACTTCCATCTCTTCTTCTTCCAATTTGCTGTAACTTCCCTTGGTGAAGTTAATGACAAAGCCGGTTTCAAAAACCTCTTCGCCTTTGTTTAAATGCTTTTTTAATTCTTTAATGTATTTAGCAACTTGGTCCTGGTGGTCTTCTTTGATAGCACCGGTGCCTTTGAGGTCAACAACAATAGCCACTTTTTTACTTTTGCACTCGGTCCAAACTACCAAGTCTGGTATCCCCTCCCCTATTATGTGGTCGCGGTAAGAAATAGGCAAAATACGCTGGTCTTCGTAGCAAATACCCTCTTCCCGCAAGGCTACCTCCATAGCCTTTTGGTAAACAACCTCACTCCAGCCGGAACCAAGCTCGTCATAAACATCCTCCGCACACCCATAAATTTTTTTGATTGTCTTTTTTATTGCAGCTGTTGCTTTTTTCATTTTGTTTATTCTAACACACGGAATTCTGGAGCAAAAATATTTTCTCTTTTCTAAGCTGTAGTTCCAAATTATAAAATTTAAAGGCTATAGGTTCTATGAACCATTGCTTTTTGAATTTGCTGTGAGAACGTGTTTTCTTAAAAGCCGCGCTTTTAAGAGGACTGTTCGTATAGGTTTTTGGTACGTTTGAGAATTGGTTATGGTAATAGATGCTTGCAAAGGTAATACCTTTGATAGATAGATGGAATTTTGAGGCGGCTTGTATACCTACTTTTTACCCACTTCAATCTGCGAGGGTTCTTCGAGAATAATCTCTGCCCGGCCTTCGTATTTTTTTATATCACCGCGAATGCGGACTTTTTTCCCGCGGTAAAAATCTTCCGGGTGTTCCACGAATTTATATTGATTGGAACTGAAGATTACCGCGGTGAAGCACTGACTTGGATAAGCTTTTTCGAAATTTAAAAAAACGGTATTGGTTTTAGAGCGGTGGGTATCAACAATTTGCCCCTCGACAATAACTTCTTGTCCAATATATTTCCCTGCTCGGCAAGAACCGATGACTTCTGATCCCGAATCAGGTGTCAGCTTTTTCCAAGAGAACCCTTTTTCTTGTGGTTCCTCTTTTTCAGTTCCCTTTACTTCGCCCCATTTGCAGCCCATTTTCTTTTCTCGGGCTTCTTCTTCCGCTTGGGCAACTTCTTCGCGGTACTTTATATTCTCTGGTGAGGTCCGAGCAACAGCCAGACCTTCTCTAACTAATGTTAGTCCAATGTTCTCCTCGCCTTGAAAACTATACCGCAAATAACGGCACCATTGGTCTTTATCCTCCTTGCCTTTTTCTAGCCTAACCTCTTTGTTCAGGATCAGCTCTTCAAGCCGCTCCTTAGCCTCCTCGTAACAGTTGTGTCCTCTCTCGTCGGCATCAATTCCGAGGATTCTTACCGAATAACCACCTTCTATTAAGAAAGTGTCTCCGTCAATAATCTTGGTGGTTAATTTTGAAGCTCCATCCGGTAGTTCGGGGATATTTTGGCAGTCTCGTAGAGCGTCACCGCTTTTGTTGCCCGGTTCCCTAATCCAATCAAAATAAAACCACCCACCAACAACCAACGCGCCGAGAATAATTGCCAAAAACATCTTGTTTTCTCGGAAGAAATTTTTCATTCTGAATACGCTTCCATATCTACCACGGAATTCTGGGGCGGCTTGCAGGTTTGGACGAACCGCCCTGGGGCTCCTTCGAATTTACTCCACTTTTTCCCCCGACCACTCTCCGGCAAGAAGTTCTGCTTGTTCCAGTACTGTTACGGTAGCACGTTCTTGCTTATCCGGCGGGTAATCATATTTTTTGAGCAGGCGTTTAACGTGGATTCGGAGTTTAGCTCGCACGGATTCACGTTTTGTCCAATCAATTGTCGCGTTTTTGCGGATAATATTCAAAAGTTCTCCGGCCATTTCCTGCAAAACTTCGTTAC
>CAZOPS010000061.1:0-2693 GCA_964581885.1 uncultured Candidatus Saccharibacteria bacterium
GAAGAATTAATTTAATTTTGTTTACTGAATTTGCAATAAAGACAACAATGAGTAATTACCAACCGGAAAAAATTGAACAAAAATGGCAAAAAAAGTGGGAAGAACAGGGCCCTCCAAAAGCAAAGGATTTGGATCAGGAACGTGAGAAGTTTTATGCCCTGGTTGAATTTCCTTATCCTTCGGGGAAAGGTCTCCATTTAGGCCATGCATTTACTTGTACCATTATGGATGTTTTTGCTCGGAAAAAGCGCATGGAAGGTTTGAATGTTTTGCACCCTATGGGATGGGATGCTTTTGGATTGCCTACTGAGAACTACGCAATTCGTACTGGTATTCATCCCAAAGTGGCCACAAAACGGAACACAGACCGCTTTAGAGAGCAAATGAAGTCTTTGGCTCTCTCCTACAATTGGAAGCGGGAGATTAATACTGCAAACCCAGCCTACTACAAATGGACTCAGTGGGTATTTACACAACTTTTTAAGCACGGCTTAGCCTATAAGAAGGAGATGCCTATAAACTGGTGTCCTTCCTGTAAAATTGGATTGGCGAATGAGGAGGTAGTTAATGGGAAGTGTGAGCGGTGCGGAGAGGAAGTAACTGAGAAAGAATTGTCACAATGGTTGTTGCGAATAACTGCCTATGCGGATCGTCTTGCGGATGAGTTGGACTTAGTTGATTTTCCGGAATCTATTAAATCAGCGCAAAGGAATTGGATTGGAAGAACAGAGGGAATTGTAATTGATTATCCAGTGGAGGACTCTGATGAAACAATTTCCTGTTATACTACTCGACCTGATACTAACTTTGGGGCAACCTTTGCTGTTCTTGCCCCTGAACACCCCCTGTTGAAAAATAACAAATTACAAATCCCAAGTTCCAAAAAAGAAGAGGTCCTAGAATATATTGGGAAGTCTAAGAAAAAGTCAGAGTTGGAGAGAACTGAATTAAGCAAAGAGAAAACGGGTGTGTTTACGGGTTTATACGCAAAAAATCGCTTGACGGGTAAAGAGATACCAATATGGGTAGCAGATTTTGTTGTTTCCACTTCTGGTACGGGTGCGGTGGTAGGGGTGCCTGCTCACGACAAGCGGGACTATGCTTTTGCAAAGGAGAATAATCTTGAGATAAAACCGGTGATAAAACCTGAGGGAGAAGATTGGGATTTTTCCCAATCTCCTTATACTGGGAAGGAACAGAGCGAGGTATTTAATTCCGATTTTCTCGATGGATTAAGTGTACCTGAAGCTATTGAGAAGGTTTCTACTTATTTAGTTGAAAGAGGGTGGGCAAAACGTGCTAAAAATTACCATTTGCGTGATTGGATCTTTTCCCGCCAGCATTATTGGGGGGAACCCATTCCTATGGTCTATTGTAAAAGTTGTGCAGAGAAGGGGATTACATGGTGGGATACGAAGGAGGGCAGGGCCTTTTTAAATACTAAATCCGAAGCACTAAATTCGAAACAATCTCAAAACTCAAATGAACAAAATTCAAAACAAGAGGGTTTTAAGCTTTGGAATTTTGAGAATTTGGATTTGTTTAGTATTTCGGATTTCGAATTTCGGATTTCTAAGGATTTGGCAGGTTGGTTTCCAGTAGATAAGGAGGAGCTTCCCGTGGAGCTACCAGAGGTTGAGGAATATAAGCCTACTAATACTGGAGAATCCCCATTGGCAGGGATAGATGATTGGGTAAAAACTGAGTGTCCTCTTTGTGGTGCCACAGCCCGTCAGGAAACAGATACCATGCCTAATTGGGCTGGTTCTTCTTGGTACTACTTGCGGTATTGCGATCCTAGGAACAATTCCAGTCTAGCTGCTTATGATAAGTTGGAGTATTGGCTACCTGTTGACATGTATTTGGGGGGTGCAGAGCACACTACGTTACATCTTCTTTATTCACGGTTTTGGTACAAGTTTCTTAACGACATTGGTGAAGTTCCGTATAAGGAACCGTACAGTAAGAGGCGTAACCACGGTGTTATTTTGGGTGAAGACGGCTCTCAAATGAGCAAATCTCGGGGAAACGTAGTAAATCCAGAAGATGTTATTAACAAGCTAGGTGTAGATACATTGAGGCTTTATCTTATGTTCATGGGACCTTATGACGAAACTATGCCTTGGAGCACTTTGGGAGTTCAGGGGTGCTATCGCTTTTTGGACCGTGTATGGCGGTTCATTGAGGGGGGAGAATTTTTTGTGGAGAAAACTAGGACAGAATTAAAAAAGAAGCTCCACCGGGTTATAAAAAAGGTAAGTGAGGATATTGATTCTATGAAACATAATACAGCTATAGCTGCTTTGATGGGTTTTCTGAATGATGTAGAAGATTTAGGAGGCTTATCAGCAGGGGATTGGGGTGTGTTTCTAAGGTTATTAGCCCCTTTTGCTCCTCATATTGTGGAGGAGCTTTGGTGCAACTCCTTAGGTAAGGATTTTTCAATCCACAAGCAATCGTGGCCTCAATACGAACCTGAATTGGCAAAGAAGGAAATGTTGACTATCGCGGTTCAGGTTAATGGGAAACTGCGAGGTACTTTCCGAGCCCCTCCGGGATTAGAAAAAAACAAAGCAGTCGAGCAAGCCAAGGCTTTAGATAAAGTAAGAAAACGTATAATTGGCAAGGAAATAAAAAGAGTGATATGGGTCGAAGACCGACTGCTAAATTTTGTTATCTAGTAATAGACATAT
>CAZOPS010000062.1:0-2636 GCA_964581885.1 uncultured Candidatus Saccharibacteria bacterium
AAATTAGTTAAATGGCAGTTTTTTAGTTTAATTTCCCGCTTTGCAGCTATGGGTATCGGTATTGTGCAAAGCATCTTTGTTGTTCGTTACCTCTCGACTGCAGAGTATGGGCTGGTAGGGTTGGTTACTTCTTTAGGTAGTGTGGTTGGTATTCTTTTGCATTTGGGATTGGTTTCAGGAACAACCAGGGAGATTGCTGCAGGGAAAGATATCCGCGAGAAGTTTAATGTGTTTATTGCTTCTTTCTCGATCCGTCTGGGTGTAGCTATTTTACTGGCCTGTGCTCTTTTCTTTTCTGCTCCTTTTATTGCGCGTGAGTTTTATTCCCATCCAGAAATTGCGCTGCCAATTAGGATTTTTGCACTAACACTACTTATTCAATCTGTTCAAGGCATTTTTGATGCTGTGCTTTCGGGTTTTAAGAGATTTAAACAATTGTTTGTTTTTCAGGTAGGGATTGCGCTGGTTAGCCTAGCCCTATATATTCCTTTGATTTTAAACCTTGGCTTTTACGGTTATTTTTGGGCAATGTTGGCAGTAGCTTTAGTTCACTCAGCGGCTCTTTTGGCTCTGGCGATTGGTTGTTTTAGTGAACAGTTTGGTTATTCAACATTTCCTTTTAAAGATTTACCCCAACTGATGAAAAAGCTTGGGGGTAGTTTGGGTTGGAATCGACTTTTTGTTTACGTTAAGAGAATATTTTCTGTGGGTTTTTCTATTTATGTGGTTAAGATTCTTTTTACTCTTTGGGAAAAGTTTGGGCCGTTGGCATTGGGGAAAGTAGTTAGTGCGGCAGATTTGGGTATATTTAATTTTGGTCTTTTCTTTTCTACTAAACTTATGACTGCTTCCGATGCAGTGACTGCTGTTAACTTGCCTGTTTTTTCAGAAAGTTTTGTTGATGGTTTGGAAAAATTTAAGCAGGAGTTTGATGCTAATTTTAAGAAGATTTTTGCTTTCATTACTTTTGCTGCAGCAACCGCTGTTTTTTGGGCACCTGAGCTTTTTTATCTAGTGGTGGGAGACAAGTATAATGCTGCTTTGCCTCTTGTTCCTTGGTTGGTTGCTGCTTTTTGGTGCTATTCTTTTGTCAACATTATTAACTCCAGTATTTTAATTCCAGCCAAGATGACGAGAGATATGATTGTTTCTTATTCGCTGCTGCTGGTGGGGACAGCCGCGTCCTTTTTTGTTTTTCCAGATGGTTTGTATGCTATGGCTTATGCTATGTTTTTGGGTGGCGATTTTGCGTTGCTTTGGCAAGCTTTTGCGCTCTTGCGTTGTCCTGGAATTAATATTTTTAGGCGGGAAAATGTTGTCTTGGTTTTTCTTTGCCTTCCTCTTTTTGTCTCCTATCTTGCCTTTTCCAGCTTAGTTTATAAAGCCTTGTTCTTTGCTGGTGCCAGTCTTATCTTTTCTTATTTTGTGGATAGGTTTGATATATTAAAATTTAGTAGGGTTAGGGAACTTATTGTTAAGAGGCTAACATAAGTGATTCTTGTTCTTTTTACAGTTGGAGACACGTTTAGTTTATGTTATTCTTACCCTGATCGCTCTTATTGTAGGGGAGCGTTGTGTCTATAAGGAGGTTTACGTTTTTACTATGTTGTCTGTAGTTATACCAGTATACAATGAGGAGAAGAGCATAGGTAAGCTCTATGACCGTTTGACTAAAGCTTTGTCGAGGGTGGATGAGGAGTATGAAATTATTGCGGTTAATGACGGCTCTAGTGACGGTTCTTTGCGCGTTCTAAAAAAATTGCATAAACAAGATCCACGGTTCAAAGTGGTTGATTTTCGTCGCAATTTTGGCCAGACTGCTGCTTTGGCTGCTGGTTTTGATTATGCAAGAGGGGACAAGATTGTTTCTATTGATGCAGATTTAGAAAACGATCCTAATGATATTCCGCGGCTTTTGAGTAAGCTTGATGATGGTTTTGATATTGTTTCTGGTTGGCGGCAGAATCGGTGGGGTGGGGGACTAATTCAAAAAATTATTCGCCGCGTGCCGTCGGAGACAGCTAATTTTTTGGTTCGCAAGGTAACTGGTTTGGAACTACACGATACAGGTTGTACACTTAAGGCCTACCGTGCGGGTGTTTTGGAAAATGTGGAGCTTTACGGCGAGATGCACCGGTTTGTTCCCGCTATTGCAACTCGTTATGGAGCTAAGATTGCTGAAATTCCTGTAAATTACCAGCCACGGGAATTTGGTTCTTCCAAATATGGATTTTCTCGTACAGTTAGGGTTCTTTTAGATTTGGTATTGCTTAAGTTTTTGTTGGGGTATGGAACACGCCCTATCCAGTTTTTTGGTTTGCTGGGAGTTGGTTTTGGAGGAACGGGTTTTGCGTTTGCTGCTTATCTGACTTATGTTAAGCTTGGGCTTGGTCAGAGTATTGGGCAGAGGCCGTTGCTTCTTTTAGCAATACTCCTTATGGTTTTGGGGGTCCAATTTGTAACTATGGGGCTTTTGGGCGAGATAGTTATGCGAACCTATTTCGAGTCTCAAGATAAAAAGATTTATGCAGTGAGGGAATTCTTGGATTAGCCTTATTTGACCTGTTGGTTCTATTCTCCGATGAAGAAAACACTTCTAAAAATAACAATCAGTGTTGGATTGTTTGTTCTCCTTT
>CAZOPS010000063.1:0-2626 GCA_964581885.1 uncultured Candidatus Saccharibacteria bacterium
TAGTGAGGTTTATACTACGCGCTACCCCTTTTCCCTGTACGTACGGTACAGGGCGTCTCGCAGCGCATTAAGAAATGCACTGCTCGCCCTGAACCTAAAAGGGTGTACCCAATGTGGTACGCCCCTACGTGGTTCAGGGGCACGTAGTTTGCCGTGGCTTCTTAACAGGAGTTTACAACCCGAAGGCCTTCATCCTCCACGCGGCGTCGCTGCATCATCCTTTCGGACATTGTGCAAGATTCCTGATTGCTGCCTCCCGTAGGAGTATGGCCCTTTTCTCAGTGCCATTGTGGGGGGTCATGCTCCCACACCCCCTACCCGTTATTGCCTTGGTAGGCCATTACCCTACCAACTAGCTGATGGGACGCGGGCCGATCTCCGACCACCGGAGCCTTAGTCCCGATCCGAAGATCGGGACACCATCGGGTATTATCCCAGATTTCTCCGGGTTATTCCCGTGTCGGAGGTACGTTCCCACGTGTTACTCACCCGTCCGCCATGAACCTCGCGCTCCGCGCGAGGACACAAATTTACGCAAATGAAGAGCTCGCTCACGCTCGCCACACGAATCTACGCAAACATAATATTCGCGTTTATTCGTGTGCGAACGCAGTTTCCGATTCATCGAAACAAGTGAGCTGCTATTCGCGTTGATTAGTGCCCTTGTGCGAAGCACAAGGGTCATTCGACTTGCATACCTTAGGCACGCCGCCAGCGTTCGCCCTGAGCTAGGATCAAACTCTAAAAGATTTGACTCAAGTTTGAACCACAGTCAGGACCCTACCACCGACAAGAGCTGGCGGATTCGCCAGCCCTGCCTGCCGGCAGGGTTCGCCCTGAGCTAGGATCAAACTTTAAGAATTGATTGCTCTTTCCACTTTTTGACTGTTAAGGTGCGAAAAAACGCTAGCCTTCTAGCGTTGAGCATCCTGAGCGACAAAACCATCCCCCGGTTGGCGGATTTGGGAGAGGAGTTGAAGGATGCCCTTCGACAAGCTCAGGGTTGATGGTCCCTAAACTCACTCAAAAACTCGTTAAGGTACCATCAAAAAACCCCCGAGTAAACGGGGGCTCAAAAGCTGCATAAAACTCTGTGCACATGGCTACCACAGTTCTTGGAAAAAATCTCCAATTGCTTTAGAACCTCCGTTCATTCTACAAATGATAGTACCAACTTTAAGCATAACTGTCAACCTCTAAAAACTAACTTTTTGCTGTGAAAATAAAGTATAAATATCTCTTTTGGAATTTTCTAAAATACTAGCTTTTTCTAGCTCTTGAATGAAATAACACCGCCGCCAAGAACCACTTCCCCATCGTAAAACACTGCACTTTGCCCTGGCGCAACACCCCGCTCCGCATAATTCAAAACAACCCGAGATTGCTCATCTTTCCGAACAATTACCGTACCTGGAATAAATCTTCCCAAATGCCTAATTCGGATTCTGCAACCAACGTGACTACCCCGTGGTAGTAGAATCCAATTAACACCCCCCACCCCAAACTCTTTAATTTCACTTTCCTTGCCTCTTCCCACAATTAATACGTTATTCTCATAATCTTTTTCCACTACGTACTGCGGAATACCTTGATATTTATCAACCTCGAACCCCCGCCGCTGTCCATATGTGTATAAAGGGAGACCATAATGCTTACCAATTGTTTTGCCATTCAAATCCTTCACAGGACCCGGTCTAATTTCGGAAGGGATATGCTTTTTCAAAAAAGTCCTAAGGCCTTCCTTTAAAAAACAGACCTCAAAGGACTCGGGTCGTTTTGCAACAGGCAGATCTTTCCTATATGCTATATTTACTACGCTAGCCTTGCTTTTCCCACCTATTGGAAACAAAGTGTGTTCAAGCTGTTCTTGCTCCAATTGCCACAAAAAATAAGATTGGTCTTTACTTCTATCCCGTGCCATTAACAACTCTAGGAAGTTTGGAGTCTCTTTCTTCCGCGCAGTTGCTGATTCAGAATTTTTTTGTCTCCGCCTTAACCGTGCATAATGCCCAGTAGCAAGATAATCACAATTTAATTTTTGTGCTTCCTGCAAGAGATCTCCAAACTTGAGGTACTTGTTACAAACAACACAAGGGTTAGGTGTCCTACCTGACTTATACTCAGAAACAAAATAGTCAATAACCACTTCCTGAAATCTGTTTCTATAATCCACAATTTCTAAAGGTATGTCCAGTTTTTCCGCAGTTGCCATAGCCGCTTCCTTCTGCTTCTCCATATTGTCCAAATGCTGCATAAAAATACCTACTACCTCATAGCCTGCTTCTACCAGAAGGTATGCTGCGGTACCGCTGTCTACTCCCCCACTCATTGCAACTGCTATTTTTGAATCTTTAGGAATGTTTCTCATGTTAATAATTTTAGATATTTTCTATAACTTCCCATTCAATACTACTAAACTCACGGTAAGGGTGTTCTAAGATGTAATGACGAATATTACCAAGGGCGGTTTCGTTACGAATTACGTGTTCGTAGTAGTTTGGTTGGAACAATTTACCCTCACCACCAGTCTCCCAAAAACGCCGCGTAGACAACGATTTAAACGTACCAACAATATCCCCCAAAGTGTAGCTGCGACCCTTGTGGTCGCCACGCTCAGCGTGGTCGC
>CAZOPS010000064.1:0-2431 GCA_964581885.1 uncultured Candidatus Saccharibacteria bacterium
CCCGAACTTTTGAGGGCTTCTGGTTCATGGGCCAAGGGAAAAAGTTTAGCCGTTTCTGGTATATTTTTAACTTAGTATAAAGAAAGAATTTTTTGCTCGAAATGGCTTACCTGATTCCTAGTGCGTAGAGGTTAGGAGGCGAGTTCTCTTTGAAGGAAGTCATAATAATCAAGTTGGATCCGTCAGGGGTAGCTGTTATGGGAAAATCCTCTTCTAAGTTTCCGCTGTAGACCTCTTTTTGATTTTTACTATCAATATCAATCACACTAACCTTTCTTTCTTCTTGGATTATTAGGTGTTTGCTAGTTGAGTACCAGCTAACTCTAGTGTTGCTGCCCTTTTCCTTTCTGAGAGTTAGATAGTGCCGTTCTTTTCCTACTCCCAATGGTTTTTCGCCGTTGTATATATGCCACTCTATGTGTTCTTCGCCTTCTTTTGTGTAGAGGAAGCGCTTCCTGTCAGGGGACCATTTGGTATCTGGATCTAATGCTATGTCTATCAAATTTTCATCTTCTTCTTTTATTTCAATCTTATTGAGCCACTCTTTTCTTTTATCTTTTGTAACTAGTTCCCATTCTGTAAGAGTGGGTCCGGCGGAGGTGGTTGCTTCTTCTTGCGTTCCTTTACGAGTGTCTAGGACAATGTGGCCTCGCAAGTTTAGCGTAACGAGGAGACTGTTTTCTTTTGGTCCCCACTCTAAATTTTCAGCAAGTGAAAATGTTCTTGTTAAGTTATCCGCAGCTACCAGTCTAGGGTTTTCTTGTATGATGTTGAGCAGAGAAGGGGATGTAAGTTCCAGCACCCAAATTCCTGGGGGGTCGCTTCTTCGGGAGGTGTAGGCTATTCTTTCTCCTGTTGGAGATATTTCAGCTACCTCAATCCCTGATGTAGTCATGGGGTTAAGCCGTGGGGATCTAAGAACTAATAAAGCATCTACTTCTGTAATTAATCCTTCAAATACTTCTATTTCCTTTTCCCAGGTGGTAAAACCCTCTTTTTTTATTTCTATCTTGTGCATCCCCGGGGTCACAGAATCAAGAACAGCATTAGTGGTTTCTACTAGTCTTCCGTCTAGATATACTTTGGCCTCGCTTGGCGTTGATTGTGCAAGTATCATTCCTGTTTTTTTAATTTCCTTTTCTGCAAAGTTGTAGGTGTAGCCCCTGGCAACCAAAATAGCTATTACAGTTACGGAAAGAAGGGTTATGAAAGTACTAAGGAAGATAGTGATTTTTCTGTTCATGGCGCTGCATATTATAGCATGAATCTGTATCTACTCGTTAACCACTTCATTTTTATGATAAACTACGTGCGAAAAGATGAGTTTTCTTAGTAAGAAAATTGCTATTGATTTAGGCACAGCAAATTCTATTGTTTATAAGGTAGGGGAGGGGATTATTTTAAATGAACCCACTGTAGTAGCAGTTACTGTGGATGATAGAAAAGTTGTGGCTGTGGGTGGGGCTGCTAAAGAAATGTTGGGTAGAACACCTACTAATATACGTGCTAACCGCCCGATGAAAGACGGGGTGATCGCAGATTATGCTGCAACTGAGGCGCTCCTGAAGTATTTTATCGATAAGGCTACTGGTCCTTCTAGATTTGCTAGACCTGTTGTTATGGTTTCTGTACCTGCAGGTGTTACTTCTGTTGAGTCCCGAGCTGTGTTAGATGCTACTCTTTCAGCAGGTGCGCGGAAAGCATACTTAATTCCCGAACCCTTGGCAGCCGCAGTTGGTGCGGGAATTCCGATTTCAGAAGCTCGAGGAAACATGATTGTTAATTCTGGTGGGGGTACAACAGAAGTTGCCATGATTTCTTTGGGAGGGATTGTTGCGCAAAACAGTTTGCGGGTGGGGGGAAATAGCTTGGATGTTAGCGTTATTCAGTATCTACGCCGGGAGTATAATCTTAGTGTAGGTGAGCAGACTGCAGAACAGATAAAGATTGAGATAGGGTCTGCAACTCCTTTGGGGGAAAAATTGCGCAGGGACGTGCGTGGGAGAGATAGTATTTCTGGTCTTCCACGGACAGTGAATGTTAGCTCGCACGAGATTACCCAGGCTTTGAAGAGGCCTCTTTCCGAAATGGTAAACTCGGTGCGCCGAGTTTTGGAAAAAATACCACCCGAACTAGCTAGTGATGTTGTAGATAGAGGTATGACAATGTCAGGAGGCACAGGAACGTTAAGAAATCTAGACAAGTTTCTTACAAAGGAGACGGGTGTTCCAGCTCATGTTGCTGATGACCCTATCTTTTGCGTTGTACGGGGTTGTGCAAAAGCTATAGAAAATATGGAAGTATTTAAGAAAAGCCTTACAATAAGGTAAAGAGTAAATTGTAGGACATAGAAGCATAAAAACATAGAACATAGGACCTGCCTGCCGGCAGGCAGGGACTCAAAACAAGAGAAAATTGTGATCAGAATCAC
>CAZOPS010000065.1:0-2405 GCA_964581885.1 uncultured Candidatus Saccharibacteria bacterium
AATTAAATTGCCCCTTACGGGGCAGACGGCCAAAATAAAAGTATTTCGCCCGTGCGAATATAACACCATACTTTAAGATAGTTTGTCAAGCGGATAGAAATATAATAGAAGATAGAAAGAGGTAACTTGTAATCCGTAACTAGTAACTAGTAATAAAAAAAAGAAGAAGTCCGCAACTCTAGACCCGGAATTCTAGACCCGGCGGGTCTAGAAAAGCCGCGGAACCCTCAACTCCCTTGATAGAAACTTACCCCTTGGGGTTTTCAGTAAGAAAAATCCAAGGGGTATTTGTTTCAGATGCCAAAAACATTTCTCCTTCAAAATTATCCTGCCTAAACTCTCCAGGCAATTTCTGGAAAATATCTTCCAAGTAAGAATCAAGCTTCCGCCAGAAGCTTTTTATTCTTTCTGCCACTTGGGTAGCTTTTTCCAGCTTTTGGAAATCCACCCTCTCTATAAGGAGCGAGTCAAGCCCAAAAGCTAGCCTAGTAAGCTTAGCGCATTTTTCGTATTCGTAGCTTATTTCCACCAGCTCTTGGTGAAGATCTTCATACCCTGCTGGAGGATCTAAGCTTCGCACATATTTGCCAGTTACTTCCCAACCAAGAAGCGCAGCTTCTACCTCTTGCTGCCACGGCGGTTTCCACCAATCTCTACCTGCCACATTCATCCGAGCTCTTAGCTCTGCAGTAAAAAATGCGTAATTCACTCGCACCTCTTTTACTGCTGAAAAATATTCCACTTCTTGTGCTGAAAAGCCGCCCTCAGCACTAAGTGGGGGTTTTGCCCGCACACACACCACAAACAAAACCCCCAGCAAAAACACTAGGAAAATCTTACACCTGTTCATTAGCCTCCTAACCCTCATCTAGCGTACCGGAAAACGGCAAGGTAATCCTCCGCCGAAATCACTATCAAGTCCCCGGTGCGGTGAAGGGTCCTTACTTTCCAAGCAGTCCGCATCTTCTCGCTTTTCCACTCCACATATCCTGTTTCCAGATCCAAAAGATGAAGGTAACTTCCCCCCGCAACCAGAAGCTCATCCCCCACCCGAAGCACATCCGAAATATACTTAGCTAGATCGTTCTGGTCCTCGTGCACAAACCGCCACACGAAACTGCCGTCCTCCAAATCCACAAGGTACAACCGCCCCTCGTAACGATTAGCCAAAAGCAATCCGTACTCCGTAACTGCTACCGGCCAGTCTGCTTTCATTTCGTCGTTAGCCCAACGGACTTCCCCACTTTCCAGCTCCACCGCCCGCGTCTCGCCTAAATCCTCCGAAACAAAGAAACCAATTTCTCCCAAAGACCCTGCATACTTAAAACCCCTGTGAGAAAAAGAACCCCAAAGGTTGCGGCCGGTGTGGATATCAAGCACCGCGTAAGCATCAGCCCCAGCGGTGCTTCTCACCAGCACCATATCCTCTTGAAAAACCTTTATCGGATATCCACCGCTAAACTCCCAAATCACAACGCCTTCCCGATAGTTAACACCCAAAATCTCCGGGTTGGATCGGCCCGTCCCTTCCTTTGTTACCAAAAAGGCCGCACTGTCAGTAACCGGGTCACCCCACCTTTTAACTTCGGGTATCTTTGCCCTTACCTCACCAGTTGCTGCATCCAAAATCCATCCCTCAGGCTTGCTGTTAGCATCTTCACGGTTTGTCACAAAAATAGACCCCTCTTCAACCTTATGAATTAACGCCAGACAACTAAAACTTAGTTTCCAAAGTTTTTTCCCTGTCTCGGCGTCCAATGCAGTAATCCCCTCTTCACAATAGTAAAGAGAAGCGTCGGACCACAGTAAATAGAAGCGGTCATCATGAAAAATATACTCGCTGGGTCTGTCGGAAAAACGATACTTCCAAACGGTTTCCCCACTTTCCTTGTCCAGTGCGTATATCCGATTATCCTCCCGCAAGACGTAAAGCATGTCCTCGGTTTGAGCCAAAAACTCCTCTGCTCTTTCGTAATAATCCCAAACCCAAAGCTTTGTCTTGGTAGGAAGGTGGATGGCTCCTACATCACCAATAGAGTCGATAATGTAAGCCCATTCCCCCTCAATCAATGGTTCCTGACTCATCCTCATATCCCAAAGCAAGTACGGCTCCTTGGGAATAGGTGTAGACGTGGTTGTGGGAACAACCTCCGCCTGCTGCTCGGAAACATAAACAGTTTCTTCTTCCCCAAACCGTAAAACAAACTCGCGCACCAACCAACGGGCTCCCTGTGCACCGCAGCAGCTCAAAGCGGCAAGCAGAAGAAGCGCAAGACAGATCAACGCAATCCTAGTATTCCTATGCATTTCATCGCCCTCCTTTTTTAACTCTTCGTCCAGAAAAATTGTTAATGTGCTCCAAAAAAGCAAAAGCCAGCTCGCTAGAGCTGGCCCAAAGTTACCTT
>CAZOPS010000066.1:0-2340 GCA_964581885.1 uncultured Candidatus Saccharibacteria bacterium
TCTGTATCACCTTCATTCGCGTCTATTCGCGTTTGTTCCTCTCCAGATTCGCGTATGTTAGCGTCGGTCTCCAAGATCACCTTCTCATGGGGATCAAAATCATCACTTTGCAAAAGCCCCAGCGCAGCTTCTCCAGAAGTCTCCTCTAAAACCTCAGAAACAAAGTAAGCTCTGGTTAGTGCATCTGGGTTCGTATAAAGATAAACACCATAAGACTCAATTTCTTCCCAATCCGTCTCACCTGCAAAACCCAACAACTCCAACCTGTAAGAAAGAGGTTCCTCAAACCGCCACACTTCTTCTAATACTAAGCTATCACTAGCTAACGGCAACCCGCTAACAACATATCTTGCCGAACTCAAATCCAAAAACCTGTCAAAAATCGAACCTACTGCTACCTTCTGGGAAAAATCATCCCAACCCAAGTAAAAAGGCCAGAGCTGAAAAAACTCAGCACCACGCTGAAGGCTTACTCCAAAACGTCTGTTAACAGAAGGTAAGGAGTACACAAGGTTGTAATTAGGAGAAAGCAAATTTCGAAGTTCAACTTGAGCAGACAAATCGTCTATCAATCGATAATCATAACTGTTAACATCAAAGGTAAAAAACCGATAAGACGGTGAGAGTTTCCCTTCTAAATACCTAGCAGAAAGCGGCTTATCAAACCATTGTTTTTTGGAAACCCACTGATTAATTGGCTTATTAAAAATAAAAAGCTCTCCCAAAAGAATAAAAGTAAATGCAACAGGTAAAAACCTTTTCAAGAAGGGTGGGAAATCAAACTCCGCCACAGAATCTAGTCCAAAACCTGCCAAAAGCGCCAATCCCAAATTAACAACCGACATTAATCGAGTTGGATGACGAAAAGTGCTCATAAAAGGAACTGTTCGCCAAAAAATCTCAAAAATAGGTGTTGCCCCGCCCAAACAAAACACAAAAGACAAAATCACCAGGAAAAGCAACGCTCGAACCTCCCGCCGAAGTTTAGAAAAAGTAACCCCTATCAATCCCAACAGTAGAGTGCTAACCCCCACAAACCCATATGTTTCCCACACGCTTACTGTATCTACCCCCACATCATAGAAAACAGGTTGAGAAAAATCAGCTTTTCCAGGCAGCACGAGGTACAGAAGATGAGAAAGGGGGAAAGCATAAGCAACGGCTCGAGAGAAAGATAAACCAACCACCCGCTCGGAATTCCCAATAAACTCAAAGCTAATTAAAAATTGAACCCCCGAAATTAAAACAGCCAGAACCATAGAACTCCCCCATTTTGCTAGAAAAAGTAACTTATCATAGAACCTGCAACTCTGATAACCAAAAACAAGAAGGGAAAGAATAAAAAAACCGAGCACTACTTGAAAGTAGTAAAGTATCTGTAAATGTCCTGCTAAAAAAGTTAGTGAATAAACCAGTGAAAGAGCTAAAAAAGCAGCTAAGGTTTTTTTCTCTCGTAGTTTCAGTACAAGAAGAAAGATAAGGGGAAAAAAAGCTGCAGCATGGACCATACTTAAATGGGAAAAGTGAGCTGCAAAGAATCCACCCAAGCTATAGGCAATACCTGAAAATAACGCTGCAAAAAATGAACAAGAAAAACCCTTTCTAGCTAAAAGGTAGGTAAAAAACCCGGCAAGAAAAATATGCAAGGCTAATGAAAAATTAAATGCCAAAGGCATTGGTAACAGCCCAAAAACTATGATGTTTAAAGGATAAAAAGCCCCAAGCTGGCTTTCTGCAGCTACTGGAAAACCGTATCCCACATCCGCACTCCACAACGGAACTTGGCCAGTCTTTAGCTGCGCCGCATAAAAATGCTTAATAGGATAAGAAAACCCCATAAGGTCGGAATGTATTAGTCCCGTAGTTACTAACACCTTATCTCTGAACAACACAGGAAAGAAATAAACAGCAATTATCAAAGCAAAGATAATAACTGCCAAGAAGTGTTGCTTCCATGTTTTCGCGCCATCAATTTCCTTTATTAACCTGCCTGAGAACATATTTGGTAATAAGTAGTTAGTAATAAATATAAAGCAATTGGCAATTGGCAACTAGTAACTAGTAATTTAAAATTTAAAATTGGTAATTTGTATTGGTATTGGTAATTTATACCGCCATCCGCCCTCCGCATTCCGCATTCCGCATTCCGCGCTACGCTACGGCTATCGAGACCTCCGGGGACTAGACCCCACACCGCATAAAGTGAGGGAGCGGGTTCCGCAGACCCTAAAGGACTCTTAGCTTCTACTTTCTGCTTTACGCGCAAGCAATGCGTAAACAGCAAGCCCCACCCAAACAGCCAAACCTGCTAACGATACCATCATCCCCCTCCTAAAACTC
>CAZOPS010000067.1:0-2177 GCA_964581885.1 uncultured Candidatus Saccharibacteria bacterium
AAATAACGCACCGGACAGCTCCCTCGCTTTATCAAACCCACGGGGATCAACCTGCCCTTTGGGAAACCGCTTAACAAGAAAGTCCGATTGAACACCATCGATTTTTGCAAAATCTTCTTCTACTGGGAAGGTGGCGCCTCTAAGAAGGCCAGTAGCTACTGCGCTCTTATCTGTTGTCGCAATAGACTGTGTTAATGGTATGAAGTTAGTAAGAGCTGTGGAGATGTTACCACCAACCATATTAGCCCCCGCACGGGATTTAAGCGAGTTCATAAGTTTGTATATTTCCCGCCCGGAAACCTCTTCAAATGCCCGGTCAAACTTGGTCTTCTTACCGGACACGATATTTGTCCACTCATTTAGGTTGCTTACAAAATTAGGAAGTTTTACATCTTCATTAGCTACCGAAGCCTTTCTAAGAATACTTTCTAAAGCCCTGCCCCGCTGTACAGAATCTATATGGAACAGCTGTCGAGAGACTGAACCTATATAATTATCAAAACCTTTAATTGCAGATTCTGTGTAAGGACCGCCCTTGCGTTGTATTGAAACAGAGGTAAACGGCTTGCCCGGAGTAAATATATGAGTAAGCCCCGCTATCTCTGTTGGTAACTCGTTCTTACCAGCAAAGATACCGGATACATAAGAGACCAGCCCTAGTTCCTGAAAGTGTCGGAAGTAATCCTCTCGTTTAGGGATGGGTTCATATCCATATTCAGCACGCTCGGAATTCAATGTTTCTAATAAATTGTCGTACTTGTTTCTAAAGAACGTGGACGCCTCCACTACATTCTTCCAATTATCCGTTTCTTGCTTTAGCTCATCTAACTCAATCTTACCCTCACCGAACCGTTGGACTAATGCGTCATCGTCTGATCCACTACGAATGTTCCACTCTTTTATCTTACTTTCAATTTCGCCCTTGGTTGAATTAACCCACTCAACTCTAGCTGTATCGTTCTTTCGCAACGGGTCGAGTAGGAACTTCTTAACCTTGGGGGCATCCTCACCAGCAACATCTTCAAGGTTACGTTCCATTGTTTCTCTACCCATACCCAAAACGCCCTTTCGTTTATCTTTCCAATTTTCAAAATTAAACCCAGGATATTCGGCTTCTACACCCGCGCCACTATCCCCACTAACAGACCCACGCTTCAATGTGATCTTAGAAGGCTGTTCTGGTGTTTGTGCAACCTCTGCATATTTTCCCGTAATCTTTGTGGTTTCTGCGGAATCTGGTACAATACCCTCAAATGACTGTTGGTACGCTTGAGTATCTTTTATTTTTACCCGTGGCTGTTCTCCTAATGCTTCTAATTGGGTTTGTATGTCTTTGGATTGAGGAAATAAGTCCTCGGTGGCTTTGCTGGGTGCTTCTAATCCTGTTCCTTGTGGCTGCCACGGTGTGGTAAGCTCCCCAGCACGTTTCTCTACACCTTCCATCACATCGTCCGCAACCTTAACTGTTGGTTCGTCTCCCCCACCACCCGGGATTCGTACAAAGCCCTCTTGTCTAGCTTCGGGGGGTATTGCTTTATACGTTGCCACAGCACTTTCCACTGAATCTTTAACAACTGGGGCTATCGTACGCGCGTCCCATGCTGTATGTACTCCGGCAAACCCCACGTTATATAAAAAGTTACTAACAGCCTCTTCTGCAAGGCTGTCTTTCAAATCTTCCGGGTTAAATGTTTCTGATTCTTTAACTCCGTATGTAAGAGCCTCAACTAATGTTTCTGGGATTGCTGCTTTGGTTATACGTTTAAGACCCGTTTTACCTAAATTATTTATCCACGTTCCAATGGTTTGGTCGGCTCCAGGTAGTGTTTTCTCAATGCTCTTCTCAGTTAAAGGCTTTAGAGCAGGGATACTTTTTGCTAACCCCTCTACCAAGTTTTGAGTAAAAATATACGTAGGTGCGTTCTCTGTTCCTTTTAATACCGATTGTTTAACTGAAGACGGCATATCCTTAGTTATACTTTGAAGTGTAAGAGGTTTACCTTCTTTTTTTATATTATAAGCATTTTTAACTAGCTGCGTACCCGCACCTAGTCCTGCACTAATCCCAACAATTCCCGGAACCCTACTAGCACCACCAGTTAATACAGCACCAGTTAAACCACCAGCCGACCTATACGGCTGATACTTCTCCCGTTCTGGTAACTTTTCTCCTAAAG
>CAZOPS010000068.1:0-2063 GCA_964581885.1 uncultured Candidatus Saccharibacteria bacterium
TTTAGGAGACATGAAATTTAAGAAAATACTCTTAATAGTAATCTTTTTTATCTTTAATTCCCTCGCTAATCGGAGTGTTTTGGGCTTGACGGTTGTTTCCGATCAAGTTCCCGAAGCAACTTCTTCAGCTGAGGATGAGGGTGAAGTTAAGGCTACAGTAAATTTGAGAGCTTCTGTTCCCAATTCAAGAGATGATTATGATATTTCGATTATATCTACCCCGCGCAGAGAGGTATTGCCAGGACAGGAAATAGAATATTCAATTTTTTATGGTTGTTCAGGAGGCGCCGCTACTGAGGAAATGACACTTTCTGTGGAGTGGTTACTGCCAGAGGGAGAGGTTGCGGAATTTATTTCTGAGAGCGCTTCTAGCGCTTATGGAGACACCCCTCCTCAGGTAAATTTGGAGGCAGGAAGCGTGATTTGGGAAATTAATGATTTTCCTCCAAATGCGACCTCACGAAAAGTTAGTTTTAAGCTAAAAGCAAAAGATGAGTTTGAGAAAGCAGGGACTTATCCCATTGAAGTACGTGCTCGGTTAGTTCTTCCCGGGTTTGTAGTGGAGGATTCTCACCGCGTTACAGTTAATTTTCCGGAAGAGCGAATAGAGGAAGCAATTCCGGAAATTCCTGCCACTATTTGGCGGTACTCGCAGGAGTTTTTTGCTCATCCAGCTTTTAAAGTTGTCTTTTTTAGGTTTTTATTAGTTTTGCTTTTTCTCACATTGGTTCTTACACCAATCATTTTGTTTCTTTACTTTGACCTCTCTTTGGCTTTCTTACCTCTCCTTCTACAATTTATTGCTCACCGCTTCCTGGTTGCTTTTGGTTGGCGGGAGAAGAGGCGCGTGTGGGGGCGTGTTTACCATTCTGAAACAAAAGAACCTTTGTTCTTGGTTAAGGTTTCGGCATATAATTTTTCAGGAGATTTACTTGGAGAGACTCTTACTGATCGGGCAGGTGGCTTTGGATTTTCTTTGCCTGAGGGGAGGTATTTGTTGGATGTTACGAGGCCTAGTTACGCTGTTGGTTCTCTAGGGGGTGAAGGAATTCTGCTTTCTGATAATCGATTTCTTTTTACTTGGAAGGTAGGTAGAGAAGTAGAAGTTTTCCTGCAGAGGAAAAAGATTTTACCCTCCTTTTGGGAACGGTTTTTTGAGGGGTTTGCTTTAGAGGTTTCTGATTTCTTACTTTTGCTTGGGCTGCTCCTTAGTTTTCTTAATGTATTTTTATCTCCTTCTATAGGCAGCGTTTCGGTTTCTGCCTTCTATATTTTTTATATTTTTGCTTGGACCGCTATTGTTTACAGATGAGGTAGTAGTTCCGCCAGTTGGCGGAGCCAGCCGGCGGAGATCTTCCTGCCGGTGATTACTGACTACTGATTTCTACGGAAGTAGAAAATTTATGAGCATGGTTGCTGGGCGTCCTACCAATAGGGAGACAAGTGATTGATTTCCAAGAGGGATAAATAATAGCAGCAGGAGAAGGAGCTGGTACTTTTGTAGTTCTTGCCAATAGATAACAAGTGACGCTGGTAGTAATCCTCTTACAAAGTTAAAGCCGTCTAAAGGTGGTATGGGAATGAGATTAAAAAGCGCGAATTGGACATTTAGAGTAACCAGTATAACTCCTATGAAATAGGGCAGGGGGGTTGCTCTTAGAACCAGAGCTGCTAGAATTGCGAGAAGCAAATTGCTTAAAGGACCCGATAGGGCAGTTAATGCTAAGTCCTTTTGTGGATCTTCGAAATTGGTGGGATTTAGCGGTACAGGTTTTGCCCAGCCAAATCCTGTGAAAAGAAAAAGAATTGCGCCTAGCGGGTCCAAGTGCTCTAGCGGGTTTAGAGATAATCGGCCGGTCATTTTTGCGGTGGAATCACCCAGTTTGTTAGCTGCCCAAGCATGGGCAAATTCGTGGACAGTTATTGCTGCCAGAACAATAGCTAGCTGAATACCTATTTGTATTATGTTGAGGCTACGCAATGGTGTTATCACTACTTATACAGTTTAACATAGAAGCACAGAAGTATAGAAACATTAGAAAGATAATAAATACTAAATACTA
>CAZOPS010000069.1:0-2010 GCA_964581885.1 uncultured Candidatus Saccharibacteria bacterium
ATAATAACATGGATATTTAAGACTTTAACCTCTTCCCTACTTTTACGGCAACGCTAAAACCTAAAGGTTTAGAGAAGTCCAGAAGAATTAAGTATTCTTTGCTTTGGTTATGATTTTGTAGATCTTTTTAAAGAGTACGGTTACTAAGCACGAAGAAGTGTAAGCTAGTGCAAAATAATAAAGGGATATTAATATTATAAGGATTGGTTTTTTTACAAGTCCACCCAAGATTGTAATACTGAAGAATAATGGGAGCCATAAGAAAAATGACGAGAATAAGCTTAGGAGTGGATTGGATTCTTTGCGTCTGAATACGTGGCAATAAGGCTTATCTCTTAGGACCTTTTCTGTAGAAGGAGAATCGTATATGCCTGTTGGAAAACAAACAAATAGTAAGTAGAGAAGGATAATGATTAGTATTGTGAGGACGATTTTTTTCCAAGTCGGCTTAAAGAAGCGTTTGATCTTTTTTTTCATTTCTTTTTTTAGTGTTTTAATTGTAGCACATCTGTTTGCACCTATTCCTAAAGCCACAACAGACCCAAGAGGTCTAGGAATGCTCTGGCACAGTGGCTTGCCAAAAGTTTAGTTTCTTACAGTGTTATCTTTGAAGGTTTCTTTGAATTTTTCGCACTTTTGCTTTAGATCTGAAAACGATTTGATGCCCAAATCCCATGAATCTAGCCCTTTTTTGTATGTTGCGAAGTTGGAATAGTAATCTGAGTGGTCGGGGTTTGCAAATATTAGGCCTTCAGCGGGATCTATTAATAGCCAATCTCCTTCTATAAAACACTCCGCAAAAACGTGTCCGCGGATTCCTGGTCCCTGCAATTCACCCTTTAGCCATTTTTTATCTATAGCCTCTACATACTTAGTCGGAAAGCCTTTTGCCCGACAAAGCGCAATAAAAACTAAAGTAATGTCTGTACATCCCGTGGTAAAACCGTCGGAGATAATTTCTGTTGCGGTACGCTTTCTAAAGACTTCTTTTTTAATTTCCAGGGACTTATTACGGTTTAAATTGTTGTGTATCCATTTGATTGTAGAAATAATGAACGCGAGCTTTTCGCCGGACAGCTGATTACAAACATTTTCAATTTCCGGAGTTGTTTCCGTTTGCGGGCCCTCGTTTTTGTATTTTTCGATGTTTTTAACCTTACCCATTGTTAATTGTGAGTCTATTGCAAGGAAAGAAAAAAGGCAAGGAGGGCCAAATCCCACCTTGCCTTAGGCGTTCTGTTCTCGCGTTTTGATAAACTCCTTTGTTTTGTTTACTTTTTCTGCCACGAAAGGTAGGATTTCCCGTGTTGCTCCACAGAAAGGATCCCTTTCTGTAAAGGTACCGTTGCCTTGATACCTTCTGAAGGTACAGCCGTTGTGGCATGCAAAGAACCATTCGCAGTTTAAGCAGTCTTTGGAGGGTTTAGCTGCTGCCCTTGCGTATCTTCTGTAACTCTTTGATTCTTGGATTTCTTCGAAGGAAGATTCCAGGATTGATCCGAAGCAGAGCTCTGGAACTCCTGTAAATCTACCGCAAGGGTACACTTTTCCATCTGCATCTATCGCTAAATAGTTGGTACACTTGCCCGACATTTCGCAAAGCTTTGGGGTCTTTTCCAGAGCTGCTTGTACGTAGTAATGAAACGGTCGGACTCTAATGCTTGGGTCGTCCATTTCCCACCACAACTCAAAGACCGCTTTGAAGAATTGTACGTACTCTTTGTTTGTTATGGTGAACTCTTCTTCCTCTGGGCTTGTTCTAGCAGTTGTGATGCAGGGTGATAGGTTGAATCGCGAAAAGTGCGCCAAAAGAAAAGTGAAAACTTCTTTTGGGTTTTCCAAACTAGCACTGCTTACAACTGCTCCTATTCCTAACTCCGCTCCTCTTTCTTGTAAGAGCATTGCTCCTCTCATTGCGTCTGAGAAGGATCCGGAGCCGTTACTGTGATGTCTAAATTTGTTGTGAACCCACTCCGGACCATCAAGGCTAACTCCAAATTTGAGTCCATG
>CAZOPS010000070.1:0-1926 GCA_964581885.1 uncultured Candidatus Saccharibacteria bacterium
TTTCATTCTGATTTGATTTAATCATACGGCAAATTTTTAGTCAATGCTTTAGGTGCCATAAAATCTTGTGGTTTGTGGGGTCCGTTGTGCTACTATTAGCACATGGCAAGTGATGCGTCCCCAATAGTTTTTGTTTCTGATGACGGTAATAATCTCTTTCGTTCTAAGAAGGCTCGGAAGAAAGTTCTTGACCAGTTGAAAAGTACTGGTGTCATCACGGATACAGGTGTTTTTTCTGGGTTGCCTTCACCTGGAGTACGGGGACAGCTAGCAGATTCGGCCATGCGTGAACTAGCTAGGGATGTTTTGACAGCGGGGTTAAGAAGGCAAATATTTGCACATCTTTCTGCGCGTACTTCAATTCCTTTTGGGTTTGCAAATGAGCGTTTCGGTAAACTTTCTAGCAAAACTGCAGATAAGCTGGCAGATCGTATTTCAAGTGATTTTGTTTCTGCTTATTCAGCAGCTACAGCACAAGGAAAGTCTCGAGAGGCGAGTTTGGATATTGCCCGCACTCGCGCCCGTAACGAAGTTACTAAAATTTTCCAAGATCCGCAGTTTCGTAAACCTCTTGGGAAAGCACTTCGCGAAGATTTTAAAGATATTTTTCCCGAAGATTACTCTCCCGAATTACAACAATTTCAGCATAGTTTAATTGATACTATGGAGGAGGGTGCTGCCGAAGCTGTAAAGGACGCTCCTGTTCACGAGGTTTCTTTAGAGGAATCAGAAGACACAGGAGTTCGCTTAGAAGTTTCGGAGGTGGGTACGTTACGACGGGAGGAAAAATCTTACTACCCGGTACCAGCAGAAGATGAAATTGATGAGCGATTGAAGCGTGCGCACAGGGACCTGGCTCGTGAGATAAAGGATATAGAAGAAGCAGAGTTAGAATTTGATTTGTCTTATTACGGTATTGATGAATCGGAAGCAGCTAAGTATTGGTTAGCAAAAGTATGGAAGGGCGAGCTCTTTAGAACAGCTCTTCATGTTGTTGCACCCCCTCTTGAAGAACTTTTTTACAAAAAACTTAAGGTAGAAAAACCCACATGGATAAAAGAGATGGAAAGAAGTAAGAGGTCGGATTATATAAGGAAGAAGATAGAAGATTTGGCCTGGAAGGCTGTGCGAAATCATATTCTTACCCTTCCCCTTTATGTTGATGAGCAGGGCCACCACTATTCCCTATTTTCGTGGAAACATGATTCTGAGGGTCGGAGAGAAAAAACTTATTTTACACCCTTTTCTTTTATTGCTGGTTGGTGGAAGAAGACGAGATACGGTTGGGCGGAGGCAATTGATAAGGCTGCTGGTAAGTATAAAGACTCTTCTATTTTACAGAGTTATAAGAAAGTGCTCTCTCCCCATTTGCGTCGCAAGAAGAAAGACGGGGAGGATGACGACAGCAGCTTCTTTTGGTGGGCGGCTAAGGGTGCTGCTAAGGCTGTTTGGGTACTAGCAAAACCTGTAGCTACAGCAGTTTCCAAAGCAATAGGATTACCGCAGCTGCAAGCAGCTCTGGTGAGAAAGTGGTATGCAATTGAAACAGGAGGAAGATTTGCTGGGAATCTCTTGCGGTTTATTCGCCATGGAAAATATTGGGGGCAAGCTGTAGTTGCGGGTGTCAAGGGTGGCGTAGGTTATGGGTTGGCTGGGTACTTGATGACGGGTAGTCCTTATGGTGCTTTGGCATTTGGCGGTGTTGGTTGGGGCGCGAAGGCGCTTGGTTACCTGGCAACTCATTCCCAGTTTATGGCTTTGGCAGGACAGCCTGGTATTAGCGGTGCTGTTGCTAGCTTTCTAAAGGGTTTTCAGCTTCCTGTTTATTCTGTTACTGCAGGGGAGGCGGTAGCTACTTCCAAAGTGTTTTCTCTTTTCCACATTCCTGTTGTGGGTCCAACTTTGGGCAGCGGTGTGGGGTACATT
>CAZOPS010000071.1:0-1921 GCA_964581885.1 uncultured Candidatus Saccharibacteria bacterium
ATACACTCCACATTACTGTGGAGGAGAACGCCTGCTGGAGAGCCGGCGAGGCGGTGCGTCTTTGGGTGCATAATGCCCCCTTTATTTGTAAAGGTGCTTAGCTGCTGGGCTCTGCTGTGTTTTTCAACAGCTGCCGTGGGTTGATCGCCGGCCGATTCCTTAAAGCCAGGCTATTGACTTCGTCAAAAGCCGGGCTTTTCTCCTCGGTCAGACCCTTCCTGCGCGGTTTTACTAGCGGACTTGACACTGCTCACTGAGCAGTTATAGGTTAATAATAGCACGTCAACACCTCAAAATCAAAGTTATGGGATGCTTGGTTAAGCTTAACTAGCCCTTTGAAGTAAGTCATACATAACCAATTTTCAACGTATTATATAACACGCAACGTGTTGCATGCTGCATGCTGCATGTTGCATATTGCGTGCTATGTAATATGTATATGTGTTAAAGATTAAATTTTTATATATTAGAAGCTCAAGAGGAAATGGTGGGTCCGCTGGGAATCGAACCCAGGACCCTCCCGATAAATCGGGATGCCTGCCTAACTGAGTTTGAATAGTATTGGGAAGCTAAGGGTTAAGAGGAAATGGTGGGTCCGCTGGGAATCGAACCCAGGACCCTCGGCTTAAAAGGCCGATGCTCTGCCTAACTGAGCTACGGACCCACCATTTCTCCTCAACATTATTCCCACGAAAGCTTACCATGTTCTATTAGATGTTCCAAAGCTTTCTTATTCTTTAAACTCTTCAAATATTTTTCTCGTTTGAAAGCTTCCTTTTTTGTTTTGTATTCTTCAGTGTATTTTAAAACCCACGGCCGCTTGTTCTTTGTGTAGTTGCTTGCTCCCCTATTGTGACGTGCTAGCCGGTCTTCTACATTTTCAGTACTACCAACATAGTATGCGTGGTTCGCTTCACTTTTTATTACATAAACGAAAAACATTGTCAAAGGACCCACCATTTCGCCTCAATATTACTACCATTTCCACACCAGCTAGCTATCCTTATTTTATCATATGTTTATAACAGCTACCAATACCACGGCATTTTCCAGTTTCTAACTTGAAAACCTTTTTCTTTTTGTTAAGCTGTAGAAGCTAATTGGACTGTGTATTTGATAAGGAGGAGAAATGATTAAACAAAGGATTCGGAGAGAAGTGTCCTCTTTTCTCTTCGCTCCTTGGAAGGAGGAAGAAAGAAAGATAAGAGGAAGTTCTAATTACCCGGGCCGAGGAAACTATTGGGTATTTGTTCCCAATTCTAAATTCAAAGCAGTAGTGGAACAAGAATCTGAGAAACAAGAGGAACAAGTTATTCTTACTAACTGGTTCCGACAGGCCCTGTTAAGAGTTGTCGAGGCTATGAGAGATGCAGTTCACAAAGCAAGACAGCAACCCGCACCAAGCTTCTCCTGATTTAATACACTATGGTAGAACCAGACCATAACAATCGGGAGAAGCTTTTTCTCTTGGCTAGATAGTTTTTAATGTGTTAAAATATAGGAGCGCGCGGCTTTAGATATGGGGGTATAGCTCAGTTGGCTAGAGCGTTTGCGTGGCACGCAAAAGGCCGCCGGTTCGAGTCCGGCTACCTCCACCACTTCTAATTTTGGCCCCATCGTCTAGCCCGGTCCAGGACGCCAGGTTTTCATCCTGGTAACACCGGTTCAAATCCGGTTGGGGTCACCACAATAAAATCTTAGTGAGACCTTGAACTTAGATTTTATTAGTGCCATGCACCCCATGTGGTGCGTGGCAAACTAAATTCACGTCCGAACCCCTTGAACTCCCAAAACGGACTTTTTTTGAACCAAAATTTTTTCCTTTCCCCAGATAATTCTTTTCAACCTATCGAATAATTACGCAATTATCTTATAAAGTTGAATTTTGGCAATTTTTTGATATAATTAAGTTAGTAATAGC
>CAZOPS010000072.1:0-1915 GCA_964581885.1 uncultured Candidatus Saccharibacteria bacterium
TCTGCTAGTTCTGAAACCGCCCTATAGTCCCAATCTTCCGGAATTTGTCCAACCTGCCCGCCGTAGCCTTGGCAAAGGTGGGGTTGTGTTCGTTTAAAGTTTGCTTTGTTATTCATACTGTGTTCCAGTTGTTTATTTTTTCGATGGCTTCTAAAATTTCTTCGTCTATTTCGTCGAGATCATCAATGCTATCAACATAATCACACGCAGCACTTCCCTTATGCCTTAGCAAGTCATCTAGGGAAGTTTCAAAAGAAAAAGATTGCTCATCTAGAGAGTATTCTTCTAACTCTTCATTGAGAGACTTGTGTGCCTCTTCAAAATCTTCTTTGTTTTGGTCTTGATCGTAAAGTGTAAAAAAATCGATTCCAAATGCTCGACCGAGTATTTGATAATCTGGTATTTTAGACTTACTGTGGCAATCAATTATTGTTACATTCGAAAAATTGTAGCCCATCAGTAAAGAGAGATTTTGTACTGCAAACTTGTCCACAGCTCCTTCCACGAGAAGACATTTCCGCGCAAAGAGCAATTCATTGTTTTCTCTCAGGTATATAGTTTTATCTCTGTAGTAATTTTTAATATCTTGCAAATGGGTTCTTAACGGCTCGTCTTGGAATTCAGTTTCCAACATAATTTGCCTGGGAAATAGATCAAAGGCGCTATTTAACCTCTTAATACCTTTCCACTCGGCTAAGTCGACGAAAATGTCCGAGTGAGTTGTATAGATTATTTGGTAATTCAATTCTTGAATTGTCCGAAAAAGTGTTTTCTGTGCTTGTGGGTGCAAATGTAATTCTGGTTCATCGATTAGTATAATTATTGATTCTTTGGATAGCTCGCTTACCGTTTTTGATAGAAACAAGGCTAGAGCTATATAAATTCCTGAACCCATGTTTTCTACAGGTATTTGGTTTGCCGTACCTGGTGAACGTTGGGAGAAAAACGATTTTTTGAAGGGATGTTCTAAATTTAGTAATGATAGCTCTATTTGATTGTATGTTCTGCCGAGAAAATCCTGCAACTGTTCCTGGAGGGGATAGATAATTCTTCTATTCTTTTCATTTTCTACTGCACTAATAACACTTCGGTAGTAGTTTTCCCATAGTTCGGTGTCTGAAGTTAAGTTAGCGTTTTGGTAGTAACGCCAGTTCAGATCTTTAGCTATACGACTTAAAAGAGAGTTATAACCTACTTTTGCTTCACGTTCTCTATCTTTGTCAAAGTAAAATACATTTGGAAATTTTTTAGTATTGTCGTTGCAGAGAAACAAATCTCTCCATCCAACGGTTCTTTCCTCCCCGCTTCGTATTGTTAGGATAAAGTTCTTGTCCTCCTCGACATACTTTACAAAGTCCGGTATGTTCTCGTTCGCCTGCTCCTCGCCTAAATCAAGGTGGCTTTTGTCTAAATACGTTTTAGGAACCGCACAGTGTTTGGTTACGAACTCGTCAGAAAGCGCTTTACCCGTTGATCTTTCTCTCCTTTTAATTTCCAATGAGACTTTTTTGCAGGGTATTTGTCTATAGTAGTGGTATGCGTAATACCATAAAAAGTAGTAGTAGCTATCAAATTCTATGCTTATTCTTATATTCCCCAGATCCTTATTATTAAAATCACTTTCATCTATTTTACTTGTTGTGTATCCAGGTGATGTAACTAAATTTATAGCTTCAAGGATAGCTGTTTTTCCCGTTGCGTTTTCTCCGATAATACCTTGTGTGTGATGAATATTACTTATAGTTATGTCTTCAAAACATCGAAAGTTTTTAATTTTTACTTTTTTTATTTTCATTGTCTTTTTATTTCATCCAAAGTTTTTCTTGTTAGGTTTCCTTCAATTCAAAGTGTATTTTGTAGGTGTAAAAATCAATATTTGGAGCAACTGCTAGTGCCCTCTGGATTTTTATGTTTT
>CAZOPS010000073.1:0-1889 GCA_964581885.1 uncultured Candidatus Saccharibacteria bacterium
TATCTTTTGGGTGTGAATACTCACCCCACTTTTTACATGCTTATTGCTTCTGAGGTTCTATTTTTATTTTTTGTTCTTTTGTATTGGGTAGTTAGAAAACCTGCGTGGTTTATTAATTGGAGATTTTTTGGGAAGGATATAAAATTAATTTTTGAGAAGTTAAAAAAGGCAAGTTTACTTTTTAAAGTGATTGGTTTTTTTCTTGCTTTACTAGTTGTATTTTTTCTTTACAGGAATTTTTACAGTCCGGGTGCTATATCTAAGTTGAGTAACTTTAGATGGTTTCCTACAGATTCAAGGTTTCTTTCGGATCATTTTCTATTGCCTCCTCAGTTTTATTGGAAGCTTCTTAGGAAGTTTTTTGGGTTAAGCGATCTTGGTGTAAAGAGGTTAATTCTAGTGTTCTTGTTGGGGGTTGCATACTCGCTTATTAAGGGTCGTTATTATCTAATTTCATTAAGTGTTTTTCTTTTCTCAGTTCCTGTTGGTCTTATTTGGATGCTAAATCCGCACTCTTTTTTCAACTATCGATATGTTATTTTTATACTCCCTTTATGCATAATTTTTCTTGGTCAGGGGTTCGAAGCTATTTTCAAGGCTTTGGAGTACTACTTGCTACAGACTACCATTGGCGCAGTTAAAAAGTTACATTGGATTGCGTGGGCTGTTGTGTTTTTTCTAGCTGTATTTTTGTTTATCATTCCTTCTTGGCAATCATTGCTCTATCGATTTGATGGGGGGACGCGGTATTCATGGAGAGAACAGGCGGAAATGTTGCAGAGTGAATATGAAGAGGGAGATGTTATATTTGCTAATAGTCTTGATGCTTTAAAGTCACTTCCTTACTATTTAATGAAGTTAGAAGGTCAGTCTGTGGCTAACCAACCTGTTATTCAGGAGTCTATACGTTTGCAATCTATCTCAGAACACGAAATTAACATTGGACGTTATCGATTGATATTTGATTTAGACTATTTGGGCAGGATCAAAGATAGTATTGATGGTTCCCTTTGGGTTACGTGGCATTGGCATCGCGGTTCCCCACCCCAACTTCCTTTTGGGAACCTTTTTTACGAAGTTAATAAATACACCTTTTCTGGACTAGCAGGAAGTTTAACAGAGTTCAATAAAATCCCCGATATAGAACTTTTGAGTTCTTATAGGGGAGCAGCATTAGTTGATGAAGCTTCTGATGTGCATGGAGTAGTTTACAACTCTAATTATAAATTTGTTCAGCCAGCCAGTTATGACCAACCCGGCTTTTTAGAGTATGAAATATCCTTGCCGGCTGCTATGGGCCAACTTTACGTTCATCTAGATGCTTATGTTCTTTACGAAGAGAATTACGTTAAGTTGTGGTATTCTACTGATGGGGAGGATTTTGAGCTGTTAGAGAATCTTGAAGGCTCAGATAAGGTTTTAGATATCAAGAAGTTTTTAGAAATTCCTTGGAGTAAAGATCTTTCAACTTTATATTTGCGAGTTGAATTGTTTACAAATTCGAAGGCTAGTGGAACGGAGAGTGACTCTCGCATTAAAGGTTTGGGGGTGCACACGCCCCTTTAAGTACGCGCCCCCTCCTACGTATCATGTTATCATAACGTCTAGAACTCGTATTTAGGTATGCATATTTTGGGAATTGAGTTTGAAAAAGAAAAGATTGTTTTGTTTTTGCGCAAGTATGGTCCCTTACTGTTGGTGATTGTGTTGGCGGCGGTGCTCCGTTTTTATCGGTTGGGTCGGTACGGTTTGTGGCATGATGAGATCTGTAGTGTATTGCGGGCAGAGCAAGATCTTAATTATGTTCTTTTTCAGCGTTTTAGGTTGACAGACCTTTTTATTTTCTTGGAGCTTTTGGTGGGTAACAGCGAGTTTATTATTCGGTTTTA
>CAZOPS010000074.1:0-1817 GCA_964581885.1 uncultured Candidatus Saccharibacteria bacterium
GAGAAAGTAATTATTCCGTCAGCAGTAATGGCTCCGATATTGGTCATATCCCCGGTTGTACTAATATCCCAATCAGAAGTATTAATTTGTCCGGTGCCGGCGGAATCAAGGATAATATCTCCAGAAGTGGTTGTGGAGAGGGTCAGATCTCCGCTGTCCGTTGTGACGTTGGAAGCGCCAACACCGTCTATGGAGAACGTGCTGGTAAAGTCTGCTGTTAACGTTGCAGAATCTATATCTACATCTCCGCCCGCGTTTTTAATTTGCACATCAGTGGTGCCATCCCCAGCCAAGTTGGAAGCAGTTATTGCATAGCCAGCAGAGGTAATTCTTTGCCGCGGGGAAAGAACTTCTCCGTTGGTGCAGGGATCTGTGTCATTGTCGTGCACCCGAACCTGCAGGTAATAGGTATCGTCTGTAAAATCTAAAGTCAGGGTGTCAGCCGAGCCCACCTGAGTGCTAAAAACACCGTTAGAAACACTTACCGTGGTAGGGGAGGGGTCGCTAGCTGGCCAGAGTTTGTTGCCTGCGCTTTCCGCATCGTGAATGGAAAAACAGAAATAATAGTCTCCGTCTAGCAGATTATCGCTGTCATCTGTTAATCTTCCTTGTAAGTTTAGCAATTTCGGCACCCCGTCGGCGGCCTGTACGTTCTCTGCAACAGAGGATACGTCCCATAGGACTGATAGGACCAATAATAGAGCTAATAGGACCGATAGGACAAATTGGGATTTACGTTCTCTTTGTAGCACGTTGATCATGGTTGGTTTTTCTTTTTGGCGGCGAATTCCTTATTTTTCCTTCGCCGCTTGCTCCTTACGGTGCTCAGTGCGCTTGCGATACATGCGTTCTGTAAAGCCTCCTTTTTCTAAAAACTCTTTCTCTAACGCTTTTATCTGCTGGTCCAAAAGGTAGTTTGCTTGATGGACGAGGCAAATTAGGGTGTTTGCTGCGACCTCGGCATCACCTTCAAAATAGGGCGCATAGGTCTCATAGGACTTATCTTCTTCGTAAGCGAGCTTGCGTACCGCCCTCGCCTTGGGGCTATTCTTGTCCCAGGTTTTTAGACTGTTTTGGCGTAGGTAATCGAGAAAATCTTGTAGAAGCTCCTCTAAACTACCACGAGCCACGTTTAGGAGTTTTAGTTCGCTCTTTTTGCTTGTGCCAGAAACTTGACTAGCCTCAGCAATGTTTTGTTTGCCGGATCGGGCGGCACCAGTCATTTGTTCGTAGGTCTTATAGGTCAGGTTGGATTTGTGCCTTTTGCAAAAGGCAACGGTGCTATCGTAAATTAACTCGGTAGTTTGGAAGGACTTTAGTTTCCTATACCCACCGTGGGGTGGGATAAGCTCGGACGTATGGGACTTGTCGGGCGGATGTTCTTTTTTCATTGATCTTTTTGAACTAGCAACCTTTAGCCTTTAGGTTGAGCTTTTCTTTCTGGCCGTTTCCAAAAGTGTTTCGTACATCATAAACACAACCTAAAACTTCGTAACACAGGTCCTTATGCAGAAACCCCTTTTTATTTGTATCTGTATGATCTGTGTTTCTATCTGTTTTATCTGTGTTGTTTGCCATCTGTGTTATCTGTGTTATTTACTTCGAGTATTTATTCACCGCGCGGAGCATTTTGTCCTTTTTACTAATATTTTTGTAATCATTTAGGATCTGATAGATTCTTTGCCGGCTGATGCTAAAGTCCTTAACCAACTTTTTAATTGGTGTGCCTTTAACCCAGGCATTATAAAGTTCGTCTGCTCCTTCCTTACCGACTTTTTTCTTCATATTGGTTAGTAATTAGCAACTAGCAATTAGCA
>CAZOPS010000075.1:0-1695 GCA_964581885.1 uncultured Candidatus Saccharibacteria bacterium
ATGAAGAAAACACTTCTAAAAATAACAATCAGTGTTGGATTGTTTGTTCTCCTTTCTCAATTGGTGGATGTTGGAGAACTCCGGCGGTCTATCTCGACTGCCAATTTAACCTTTTTCCTTTTGGGTGCCGGAGTGGTTGCTTTTAATTATCTTATTGGCGCGATCCGTTGGGGGGTTTTGCTTGAGGACGATGCTCCTCCTTTTACCACTTTATTAAAGTTTTATTATTTAGGTGGTTTTTTCAACAACTTTATGCCCTCTAGCGTGGGAGGCGATGCTTACAAAATGTATCGGTTAGGTAAAGAACTTGGAGACGGTGTGCAGGGAGTGGCAGCTACTTTTATGGATAGGTTTGTTGGTCTTTTTGCCTTGTTTTGTCTTTCTTCTTTTGGAATGATTAGTTTTTTGGGAATTAAAGGGGCGTTGGTGTTTGTTGCCTTTGTGGTTTTAGCTGTGTTTGGGCTTTGGTTTTTAAAATTTGCAGCTTCTTGGCACCCAAAATTAGCCGAGTTTCAGGGGATGATTTACTCCTACCGTAATAAATACGGTGTGTTAGCTAAGGCGTTTGCGCTGTCTTTTGGTGTTCAGTTATGTTCTGTGGGTGCACAGCTCTTTGCCTTTCGGTCTTTGGGTCTTTTTCCACCTCTTGGTAAGTCTTTTTTTGTTCTTCCCCTAATTAATTTTATTGCTTTTCTTCCTATTTCCTTTAATGGGTTGGGAGTGCAAGATATTTTGTTCTCTCGGGCTTTTCCTTTGTTAGGAGTTGCTGGTGAGAGTGCTGTTGCTGCCTCTCTTGTCTATCACGCAATGAGGTTTGTGGTTAGTTTAATTGGTGGTCTAATTTACGCTCTGGAATCATTTGGAAATGGAACCCCACCTCCCGAGGAAGTTGAGCAAACAGTTCCTGTATCTTCTCGTGTCTAGAGCTATTCTTCGCTTGAAGCCTAGTGTGTTACAACTTGTCGTAACCTTATGTTTAGAAAAATTAAAATAAATAAAATTCTTTTGGGTATTTTTCTTCTAGCGTTACTCCTTCGTCTTTTTGGTATTTGGCATGGGTGGCCGTTCATTTACAATGTGGATGAACCGGCTTTGGTACGTAGTGCCGTAGGGATTCGCTTTAACCCCAATCCTGCCCATTTTGACTGGCCTCATTTACACTTTTATCTTTCTTTTGGTGTTCTGGCCTTTTTCTATTTGGTTCGGGGCTTTTTCCAGGTGGTGGGGCTCCAGCCCTTTTTGCTACGGGTTATTCCTTTCTTTTGGGAGGACCCTGCCGTTTACTATTTAATTGTACGTATTTTTAATGCGTTTTTAGGTGCATTAACTGTAGTTCCTGTTTATCTTACAGGGAAAGTTTTGTTCAATTCAGATAAAAGGTTCCGGGGTGTGCGTTTTTCAGAGCTGGCCGCAATTCTTTCTGCGCTTGCATTCGCCGTAATCCCTTTCCACGTGAAAGATTCTCACCTTGCAATCATTGATGTTCCCATGGTTTTTTGGTTGGCTTGGAGTGTGTATTTTGCAGCCCGAATTTTGAGAGGACGGAGATCCCCCGGCTCGTCCCCCGAAGCCCTGCCTCGCCGGCAGGCAGGTTTAGCGGAGGGGGAAGATTTATGCGAAGGGGGATGGCGGAATTACATCTTTGCCGGCATCTTTGCAGGTCTTGCCGCATCAACAAAATACAATGGGATAATG
>CAZOPS010000076.1:0-1654 GCA_964581885.1 uncultured Candidatus Saccharibacteria bacterium
GCCAAGGAAAAAAGCCGGGCTTTAAGATCGGTCCCAAAGCCCGGCTTTGGGGAATTGACGAACATTTACTAGGGTTCATTATCTCAACCTTCCTTGTTCTTATTTCCAAAGAAAATGCCTCGCTTTTTGTTGCTCTTTTAGGTCTTTACACAGTTTTTCTGAAGAAGCAGGTTAAGTTGGGATGGGCTCTTTTTTCGGTGGGGGTATTGTGGTTTGTGGGATATTTCTTTTTTGTTTCGCCTGCTTATGGTGAGGCTCGGATTCAAAGTGCTGAGATGTATATGCAACAGTTAGGTTTGGGAGCAGATATTAAAGTTGCTTTGAAAGAAAATCCGTTTTTGTCTCGTTATTCACATCTGGGAGATAGTTTGGGTGATATTATAACTTTTCCGATTAGAAAACCAATTTTATTTCTTTCTGCTGCCCTTGATTGGGAGTATTTACAAAGAATTTTACTTTCGTGGGGTTTCTTGCCTTTGCTGGCTCCGCTTGCACTTATTTTAGCCCTTCCTCAATATTTAATAAATGTTTTATCTCAAGGCGCGTTCATGACACATCGGCATTACGGTGTTTTGCATTACATTTCTTTAATTATTCCTATTGCAGCTTATGCCGCTGTTCTAGGTGCTAGGAGAGTTAAATCTTTTCTGAAAAAACAGGATCATAAGTTTGGCTATTTGCCTGCGTTGACCGTATTTGTGTTTGCTGCCTTTGTTTCCTGGAATGCAGAAAATCCGGTGGTGGTTAATCCCATTGTGTTGGGTAAAAGCAATTTATTGCCTGCATTTAGACAATGGGCAGAGCAAAAAGAATTGGAGAGACTTGCTGTTTTGTTAGGTGGTGACGAGGGCGCACCTAAACAGGCTAAAGACTCTTCGCCCTCTGAAGATTCTGCATCCGACGAGAATAGCGATGATTCTACTAAAACTACTAAAACTGTTAGTAGAACAACAAAACCAAGGAAGGCTGCAAAAGTTTATATTTTAAATCCGCGTCATGGTGGCGGTTACGATTTGGTTTTCGAATATTTAGAGGGCAAAACAGGATCCATAAGTGGGCCAAACGCTCTTGGAGCAAAGTTAGTACTTAGGGATGATTATAATCTTTTCCCGTTGCGTTGGCAGGATTCTCGTTATGTGGTTGCAGATCTTAGTGGTCCGCCCAAATTTGCAGGCGGAAGTGATAAAAGCATTTCCCAGTTTTTGCGAAGAATTCTTTGGGATTTGGAAGAGAGCTCTTCTTTTGGGGTTAGCCTTTCTGGTAATGGTATGGTTGTTTTTGAAAAAGGGTTGTCGGATAGTCTTTATGGGGAGATGGAGCTCTTAAGTTCAAAGGAATATGATTGGGAAAGTCGGGGTATAATTGTTCGTAATTTTTCTGCACCAGACGAGGTAAACGCTGGGGATACATTCAGTTTTGAGCTAGGGTGGGAATGTGCTTCGACCGAGGAGGACTCCTGTGCTGGTTCTATTGGTTCAATGCCTTTTATAGCTTTAGTTCCCAACGGAAAACAATTTGCCAGTTTTTACGATCCTGTTTACGGAATTTTCTTGCCAATCGGAGAAAATGTTCAGTTAACACGTGTTGAGCAGGTTTTACATATTCCTCGAAACATCGAACCTGGAAATTATAAAATTTGCTTGGGCTGGTATGA
>CAZOPS010000077.1:0-1630 GCA_964581885.1 uncultured Candidatus Saccharibacteria bacterium
TTTCTTTTTCAAATTCAACTCCTAAAATACGCATACCTAAATACGAGTTCTAGACATTATGATAACATGATACGTAGGAGGGGGCGCGTACTTAAAGGGGCATGTACACCCCCAAACCTCTAATGCGAGAGTCAAACTCTATTACACTAGTGTCGGAATTTGTAAACAATTCAACTCGCAAATATAAAGTTGAAAGATCTTTACTCCAGGGAATTTCCAAGAACTTTTTGATATCCAAAACCTTATCTGAGCCTTCAAGATTCTCTAACAGCTCAAAATCCTCCCCATCAGCAGAATACCACAACTTAACGTAATTCCCTTCATAAAGAATATAGGCATCTAGATGGACATAAAGTTGGTCCATAGCAGCCGGTAAGGATATTTCATACTCTAAAAAGCCGGGTTGATCATAACTAACTGGCTGAACAAAATCATAAGTTGAATTATAAAAAGCATCTTGAACATATGAAGCAGCCTCAACTAAAGAATCTTCCCGGTAGGAGGAGAGAATAGAACCTCTTTTCAGTCTCGTCAGACTACCAGATAGCCCGGGGAAACTATATTTTTGCATCGGTAACCACGAAGACAAACGAGGTGGTGCGTTGTTAAACCACGAAACCCAAACCCTCCCCTCAATTTCATCAGAAACGCTGTCTAGGTAATGCTTATCAAATATTAAACGGTATCTCCCTACTTGTACTTCCTTTACCGAAACCGACTGCAAACGCACATCTTTCTGAATTACAGGGTGCTGAGCAGGACTTTTTCCTTCTAACTTCATCAAATAATAGGGAATAGACTTCAAAGCATCAAGACTATTAGAAAATATAACATCGCCCTCTTCATAATTACTTTGGAGCAACTCTGCCTGCTCCCGCCATGCAAAACGCTCCCTACCATTAAAACGGCGGGATAATGGCTTCCGAGAGGGCAGAATAAACAAAAATACAACCAAGAAGAGTACAAAAGACCAAGCAAGCCAATGCGATTTTTTACCCAAACCAAGCCTAACCTGTAAGAGATTTTTCAATACCCCAAAAATAGCTTCAAAACCCTCTCCCAGAAAAACAATCCATAAAGGTAAAATAAACATCACGTAGCGGTGGTGAAACCATCTATGAGGCTTAAACAACCAATAAAGAACGACAGGGATAGAAAAAAGAAAAAGGCTGGAAGAAATTAAATAATACCGCTTCTTGACAAAAGAATATAAAACACCAAGCAAGAAAATCGCAATTAAAACTTTTACATACAAATTATTTAGACCAGAAAACTTTTTAAATAGTTCCCAATAGAACTGAAGCGGTAACCTAAAATGATCTGGAAGAGCCCCGGGATCTGTAGGAAACCACTTAAAATTTTCCAATTTAGATAAAACGCCAGGGCTATAAAAATTTTTGTAAAGAAAAAATACTACCAGCAAAGCAAGAAGAATCCCCCCTATTCTTAAGACTGGGCTTGCTTTTTTTGCTCTCCCGTAAATTGCTTTTAGATCAGCCCCAAAAACACGCCAACCAGAAAACCACTCTCTGTCCCTAAACATCCAATACAAAAGAACAAAAAATAAAAATAAACCCTCAGAAGCAATAAGCATGTAAAAAGTGGGGTGAGTATTCACACCCAAAAGATA
>CAZOPS010000078.1:0-1518 GCA_964581885.1 uncultured Candidatus Saccharibacteria bacterium
AGTTCTTCCTGAAGAAGATGGATGGAGCGTACTAAAGAAGATAAAAGAAGATAATAACAACACCAGCTTACCACCGGAATCTAAGTTACGGAAAAAAGAAAGAGGTGTTGGTGCTTTTTTTTTGGGAAATTGTACATCCTGTGGCATAGCGTCGTTATGTTATTAGCTAACAAAATAAGAAGACTAGGGACCTATCTTTTCTCTAATGGCGTGTCTTCTGATCCCGAAAACAACACATAGTCAAAAACAGGGGGAAGCGCAGGTTCGCTACGGGTAACTCTAACTTTCTTAGTACTTCGCCCAAACCAGCCTTCTGTATTTATATCAAAACCCTGGAAACCCAAAGTATCGCAAGAGTCTACCCCAATATGGAAAGATCTAAAACGTGGTGTTAACCGCATAACTTTAACTTCGCTAACATCCTCAGGAAGATCATCAAACAAGTCAATGGACTGATGATAACTGTAAGTTACATCCTCAAGCTCAGCACTCCCGCCGGGGGTAGCAAACCCGTATTCTGTGTCACCGTAAATTTGCTTCCAAACTTGCCACTCTGACCCGTCGTTGTAAATCACACTAACCTCCAAACCAATACTTTCGTCGGGATCACATTCCTCTGTATCTTCTGTTTCCAAACACCAGTAAAGGACTATTTCTTCACAAGTTGGATTGGTATTGGCATTCGCTAAATTTAGCTCAACAGCGTCATCTTGTTCAACCGACCCCACTATCTGGTCACCCAACTCCGTCACTAAAAAGTTGCAGTTATAATCATCTCGATCACAATCATCAACATCACTCTGCACAACACAATCGTCAGAATTCTCAATATCACAACAATATGCCTCTTCTCCACCACCCTCCACATCACCACGCAAAATATCACCAGACTTTATCATCCGCAAAGCCTCTTCCGCACAAGACTCTGAAAAATAGAGTGCTTGATTTGCTTCTTCAGAAAAAGTGGACTGTTGAATAAGAGAGGTAGATCTAGTAGCTACACCCGCACCAACCAACAAAGAAGTGGCAACGACTAGAAGAATGATAACTAAAGTTTGTCCCGATTCTTTCATTTCCATGGGCAAGAAACCTAAACTCAATCTAGCACAACCTTTTTTCCTCGTCAACAAACCCCCACAAGCACCAGCTATCAGCCGTCCGCGTTCAGCTTTCCGCTTTCAGCTGTCAATAATTAGAAATTAGAGTAATTAGTAATTAGCAACTTGCAATTGGCAACTTGCAACTAGCAATTAGCAATTAGTAACTAGTAATTAGCAGCTGGTAAAATGTTATGCGTTGCGCGGTAAGAGCAACCGTCACTCTGGAACCCCGACCCCCGAGTTTAGCTCGGGGTCGAGAAGTCTCCCTTTTTCCCAATTTCATGCCTCTGGGCATAATTTCTCTTTCTCTTGTTTCTTGTTTCGAGGTTCCCGTTTCGAATTTATTTGGAGCTTCGCCCGCCCACGGCTCGCCGCCTCGGCGAGGCCAGGGAATTTAGTATTTATTATTTCCTATTTC